>JAOUJU010000103.1 GCA_029883045.1 Rhodospirillaceae bacterium | reverse complement strand
TCAAGGACATAGCCAGAATCCGCGTCCGCCTAGAATTTGCTAAGTAATTGTTATACAACGGTTATGCCCTAGATTTCCCCCATTGCACATGGTCAGCTTTGTCGTTTGGTAACGATGCCTACGCTGTTTCTGATCCATTCAATGATATCGTTATTAAACGCCACGATAAACGTCATGGCGCATCTATAACGGCTGGCGCAGTCAGTTTATGATAAATAAAACCATTAGGTTTTAATTAAAAAGGCGGGCCACATGGGCCAAGCCACTAACCGTATGTGGGGGCCCTGCGTTAAATGCAAGGGATTCCCATAATATATTCAGCTTATCTAGCTGGTTTTTTGAAGATTGTGGCTAATTCTACCATTTTGTCGAAATCGACAAAACAGCAAACGCCTGCAGATCAAAAGCCTTCAGATCAAAAGCCTTCAGATCAAAAGATAGCGCGCTACATAAGACCGCTTTATCCCGATAAGCAGACATAACAAAATTCATGTCAGAATGTCGGCTAATAGCCAAAAGCGGACATTTAGACCTGATCATCAACGACAACTCAGCGTCTGCTGTTGTGGCAATATTCTGAAAAATTACGCAAGTACTGCGTAAAAGCTGACCGGTTCTCGGTAAGACCTAAAAAGTCAGAAATCTCTTGCGGCGATCGCTTCATAAGATCATATCTAAGAAAGATACTCTCCGTGAAACGCTCGCTAACGGTGGAAAGAACCAAACGGAGTTGACTAAGCATATCGTCTCCACGATGCGATGCGTGTGCCAACACAATAGGCTTCCCAATAATCTCATCCCGCGATACGAGCCAATCAATTGCATTCTTGAGGCCGCCGGGAATTGCTCTGACATATTCAGGGCTTGCGATGATCAAACCATCGCTGTCCCTTATTAGATTGACAAAAATCTGCACCGGTTCGGGAAGCGTGCCTATTTCCGAATCTGGTGAAAAAACAGGCAGACCGGCGATGCGATCAAAAACCGTTATCGTATGCTCGGGAGTGGCCGCTGCTGCCATTGCCCGCAGCATCGATGTGTTCGTTGAAACTAGTCGCCCGCTACCAGATATTGCCAAGAATTCCATATGTATATCTCTAGGTTAGATTAGACTTAGGGTCAATCGCGGCAAAGCCCTCACAGCTACCGTAAGCACCAAATATCCGATGTCCGCTTTGGGTCATAAGAAGACATTACCCAGACATGGCGTTTATTCGGTTGAGTGACTAAAAACAGACATCATAAGAAAGCCCGTATCAATTTATTGATACGGGCTTTCCCACATACGGTTAGTGGCCCGCCACATGGGCACGCCTTTTATTGTAGCTTAGCGACCAAATGGTCGCTGGCGCTTATGCTGCGCTATTTAAAAAAATGTTATTGTAAAATGCGCGGTGCACTTGCGGCCTTGGCCTGTAATGCGGCCTCGGTCTTTTCCCAGATGCGTTTGGCAATGGTTTTGTAAGCAACCGCATGGGCACCATCGGGGTCGGAAATCACAACTGGGTTACCGCCGTCTGATGTTTCACGTATCTGCATATCAAGCGGTATTTCGCCTAAAAATTCCATACCAACGGTTTCAGCTTCTTTCTTGGCACCGCCATGGCTGAAAATATCTGATCTTTCACCGCAATGAGGGCAGGAGAAGTAGCTCATATTTTCGATAATACCCAAAACCGGTACATCAACTTGGCGGAACATGTTCAAACCTTTGCGCGCATCAAGCAGCGCCATGTCTTGTGGGGTGGAAACAATAACCGCACCGGTCAATGGCACCTGCTGGGCCATGGTAAGTTGCACGTCACCTGTTCCTGGCGGCATATCTACCACTACAACGTCCAGCGTGCCCCAGTTAATATCGCGCATCATCTGTACCAACGCTGTTTGGACCATCGGACCACGCCAGATAATAGGTGTTTCTTCGTCAACCAAAAAACCCATAGACATGCACTTGATGCCGTGACCTTCCATTGGGTCAAGGGTTTGCCCATCAGATGATTGTGGTTCGCCGCTAATGCCCAGCATCCGTGGCTGCGAGGGGCCGTAAATATCGGCATCTAACAGCCCAACCTTCAGGCCAAGTGATTGAAGCGCCAGGGCCAAGTTAACGGCCGTTGTTGATTTACCCACACCGCCCTTGCCAGACGCAACGGCGATAATTGATTTTACCCCGGGTAAAAGCGGGCCTTCTGCGGCGGGTGCGCCATGGGAATGCCCAGAATGGTCGTGCCCAGCATGATCGTGATTATGCCCACCAGGTTCGTTTTCTGCCGTTAGGACCACGGTGGCTGAAAGAACACCGTCAAGGCCATGGACAACCTTTTCCGCTTCTTTGCGGATGGGTTCTGCCTTGGCACCTACCGATGGGGGGACGACAACGGCCATTACCACGTGACCGTCTTGCACCTGCAGGCCCTGAACCATGCCTTTGGAGACAATATCACTGTCCCCGTCCATTACGGATTTAAGTGCGTTTAAAATTTGGTCTTCAGAAACCTGTGAAACCTGCGTCATATTAATTTTCTCCAGTCGGGGGAATTTACAAATTACATTAAATAATTAAATGCGAACTACAATTTTCATGTTTTTACAGCAAAGATAATATTATTGCTTTGCGTTGCAAGGTGCCCTTAGGTGCCCTATAAGCGTCACAATTGCCACATATAAGGCTACATATAAGGTTACATATTAGGTTTATCAAATATAATATGTAAAAATTGTTGTGTAGGCTTGATTTATTTATAAATACGACCATTTTTGCCCTGTAATTATTGATCGGTAATTTTAGGTTAAATTAAACATACAGTACATGTAGTACTCGAACGACAGGAAGGAAGATAGCGAATGGCTTGGAAACCACAAGGCGGCGGTCCATGGGGCGGCGGAGGCGGCGGAAAAGACCCATGGGGTGGTGGCGGTAACGCTGGTGGCCCCGGTCAGCCCGATATTGAGGAAATACTGCGCCGTTCGCAGGAAAAATTCAAAACCATGATGCCGGGCGGCATTGGTTCAGGCCGTGGTATTATGCTGGCCGTTTTGGCAGCCATTACCCTTTGGCTTGCTAGCGGTGTTTACCGCGTTGATTCAGGCCGCCAAGGCGTAGTCATGTTATTTGGTGAATTTGTGCAAACCACCATGCCGGGCTTGCATTGGTATTTTCCTGCCCCCATAGGCAAGGTTTACACCCCTGATGTAGAACAGGTGCGCCGTGTCGATATTGGCTTTAGAAGCGCTGGCGACGTTAGCAATATATTTGGTGGCCGCGCCCAAGTAACTGAACGTGACGTGCTAGAAGAAAGCATGATGTTAACAGGCGATCAAAACATAGCCGATGTTGATTTTTCGGTTCAGTGGAAAGTAAAAGACGCCAGTCGTTTCCTGTTTAACATTCGTGACCCAGAAAACACCGTCAAGTTGGCATCAGAAAGCGCAATGCGCGAAGTTATTGGCCAGACAACACTACAAGAAGCAATGACCAGCGGACGTCAACAAGTAGCAGATAGCACAAGGCGCCTGTTGCAAGATATTTTAGATTCTTACAACGCAGGCATCACCATTACCCAGGTGCAATTGTTAAAAGTTGATCCACCGGAAAAAGTTATTGATGCCTTTAACGAAGTTCAGCGTGCGCGCCAAGATAAAGAGCGCAAACAGAACGAGGCCGAAACCTATCGCAATAAAATAATTCCAAATGCACGCGGTGAGTCTGAACAAATGGTTCAAGCTGCAACTGCTTACAAGGAACGCGTTACCAAGGAAGCTGACGGTGAAGCAAAACAGTTTTTGTCTGTTTATGAAACCTACAAGGTGGCAAAAGACGTAACCACGCAACGTATATATCTTGAAGCCATGGAAGAAGTATTCAAGGGATCATCAAAAGTGATTATTGATTCTAAGGCTGGTGGTTCGGGCGTTGTTCCATACTTGCCTTTGCCCGAATTACAGAAGAAAAACAACGGAGGTAAGGTACAATGATAAGCCCTAAGTTAATTATTCTGGGCATAATTGCCGCAGCTATTGGCATTAGCCTTTCTTCTGCTTTGTTTACGGTTGAGCAAACCCAGCAAGCAATCGTTATGCAGTTTGGTGATCCTAAGGTAGTAATTCGTGAGCCGGGCCTGCACGTAAAGGTGCCGTTTGTTCAAGATGCGGTTTATTATGACAAGCGCGTTCTTGACCTTGACCCGCCAACCGAAGAAGTAATCTTAGCCGATCGTAAGCGCATCATGGTTGATGCTTTTGCCCGGTATAAAATTGTTGATCCGCTACGTTTCTTTCAGGCAGTTAGAACCGAAGCCATTTTTCGTGACCGTGTTGGCAAAATATTGAATTCAGGCGTGCGTAATGCGTTGGCGCGATATCCATTGGTTGATGTTCTGTCGGCAAAACGCGAAGAAATTATGGCCTCAATTACCAGCGTAATGACTGCTGATGCACAAAACTTTGGCATCGAAGTAGTTGACGTGCGTATTGGCCGTACCGATTTGCCGCCCGATATTTCCGATAACGTTTACGAACGTATGCGCTCTGAACGTGAACGCGAAGCAAACCAGCTTCGTGCCGAAGGCGAGGAATTAAAAATCAAAATCGTTGCCGATGCCGATAAGCAAAAAACAATTTTGCTGGCAGATGCGAACCGAACCGCAAAAATTCTTGTGGGTGAGGGCGATGGTGAAAGAAACCGTATTCTGGGCGAAGCCTTTGGCCGAGACCCTGAATTTTTCGCGTTTTATCGTTCAATGAAGGCTTATCGTTCTTCGCTTACTGGTAGCGATACCAGCATGGTCCTTTCTCCCGATAGCGACTTTTTCCGGTTTTTCGGAAATCAGTTGGGCAAGCAGGGCGCTAAACGATAAAGCGATGACTGACCTTCTGAGTGCATTTGGGTTGGTTCTGGTAATAGAAGGGGCGCTTTATGCCCTGTTTCCGGGTTTCATGCGTCGTGCCGCTAAGGCCGCGTTTGAAATGCCGGAAAACCAGATGCGCGTAGGTGCCTTAGCTACCGCCGGACTAGGTATTGTTGTGGTGTGGTTGGTCCGGGGAATTTAAATGACAATATTTAGCCATAAAAATTCCTTATTTATTTGTACGATGGTTAAACAATGAAAATGTTTAGAAATATTTTCATTGATTTTTTTATTGGTGTTTAATTGATTATATAGAAGTGAAAAAAATGCAAAAAACATATCGTAGAGCCAGATTTTACATTATTGCGCTGTTGGTTGGTTTTATTTCCATTTCAGGAATGCAAATTCCGACCCTGGCTTACGGTGCTTCAACACCCGAAAGTTTTGCAGAGCTTGCAGATAAACTTCTTCCGGCGGTGGTCAATATTTCCACAACCCAAGTAATTGAAAACCGCGCGCCACAGGAAATGCCACAATTTCCTCCGGGTTCACCATTCGAAGATTTTTTCAAAGAATTTTTTGACCGCAACCAACCTGGCGGCCAACAGTTTGGCAAACAGCCGAAAAAACGTTTGGCCACATCACTTGGTTCGGGGTTTATTATTGATTACAAATCTAATGGCGACACATTCATCGTCACCAATAACCACGTTGTACAAGACGCTGATGAGGTAAATGCCATACTTCAAGATGGGTCCCGTTTAGAAGCAGAAATTGTTGGCCGTGATGCCAAAACAGACATTGCAGTTTTAAAAGTTAAATCAAACAGCAAACTATCATCGGTTGGTTTTGGCGATTCCGATGTGGCGCGCGTTGGCGATTGGGTTTTGGCTATTGGTAACCCGTTCGGACTGGGCGGTACAGTAACAGCTGGTATAATTTCTGCCCGTGGGCGCGATATTAATGCTGGGCCTTATGATAACTTTATTCAAACCGATGCCTCGATCAATCGGGGCAATTCCGGTGGACCTATGTTCAACATGAAGGGTGAAGTAATTGGCATTAACACTGCAATCTTTTCCCCATCTGGCGGTAGCGTTGGTATTGGTTTTGCCATTCCATCTAGTGCTGCAAAGTTGGTTATAGATCAACTAATAGAAGATGGCCAAGTAAGCCGTGGTTGGTTGGGTGTAAATATTCAGGAAGTAACAGAACCAATTGCCGAGGCCCTGAACTTGAAAAAATCAATCGGTGCGTTGGTTTCAAATGTAACCAAAGGAAGCCCAGCCGATGAAGGCGGGATTAAACCACGCGACGTGATAATAGAATTCGACGGCAAGGAAGTAACTGAAATGCGCCACCTGCCGCGTATG
Organism: Rhodospirillaceae bacterium; assembly: GCA_029883045.1. GTDB lineage: Bacteria > Pseudomonadota > Alphaproteobacteria > Rhodospirillales > Magnetovibrionaceae > DAOVVL01. The sequence goes on along the minus strand of JAOUJU010000103.1, from coordinate 147 downwards.
GTCGCAGCAACTAAAATTAGCAAAAAGGTTAAGGTAAAGGTATGGCGTGATGGCAAGGAAAAAACCCTTAGCCTGAAAATTGGCAAACTTGATGAACAAATTGCCGATGTTTCCGTCCCAGACAAAACAGAAAAATCCACAGTAGGT
>JAOUJU010000102.1 GCA_029883045.1 Rhodospirillaceae bacterium | reverse complement strand
GAATTGGTAAATAATTTGACCGCACCAACCATAGCTCCGGCCCGTTGGCAGAAATATCGCTATCAACCCCGCACCAATCACGCCTTCCTAAACGAATTTCACCATTATCAGTTTTAAGCAATAGCCCCGCACCCGGTGTTTCCTCTATGGCCTTTGCTGGGGCAACATTATTGCCCGCCACCCGCACAATGGCGCGAGACAGCGGATGTTTACTGTGTATTGCCATTGACGCTGCTAGTTGAAGATCATCTTTGGAAATATCATTTATGTTGGAAAGTTCTGGCCTGCCCATTGTTAAAGTACCGGTTTTATCAAACACCACATAATTAACCTCGGCCAAGCGTTCCAACGCAGTGCCTGATTTAAGCAACATTCCCCGGCGTAAAAAACGCCCACTTGCCACCACTTGTACCGCCGGTACCGCCAGCGCCAGCGCGCAGGGGCAAGTAATAATTAATACCGCCACCGAAATCATCAATGCTTGCTGCCACGGGGAACCAACCACCAACCACCATCCAATAAACGCAATTAACGCAAGGCCATGAACTACCGGGGCGTACATTGCTGAAACCCTATCGGCAATAGCAACGTACTTAGCGCGGCCTTCTTCGGCGGCCTCCATTAGGCGTAATATTTCAGCTAACAAAGTATCCTCGCCCACTGCTGTTACACGCACGGTCAAGGGGCTAGTTAGGTTCATTGTGCCAGCAAATACATCTGTTTCGGGCTTAGCAACCGCTGGGATGCTTTCGCCGTTGATAAGCTGGGTATCAATATCGCTGATGCCGTGGATAACCGTGCCATCAACAGAAATTCGCTCACCCGCACTCACCAATGCACGCATGCCCGGTGTAACTTTGCTTGGTGGTATAACACTACGTGAACCATTTTCATTTAATATGGTTACTGACGTAGCGCTAAGGGCTAATAAATGCTCGCCCATGGACCGCGCCCGACCACGGGCACGACTATCAAGATAGCGCCCTACCAATAAAAAGAATAACAATGTAATTGCTGAATCAAAATATACGTGTTCGCCGCCACGCATGGTTTCAAATAGGCTCATCCCCGATGCCAATATAACTGCTAATGAAATGGGCACATCCATATTGGTGCGTCGGGCCTTCAGCGCGGTAATGGCAGAGCGATAAAACGGAACGCCTGCATAGGCCACCGCCGGAAGCGTGATTAATGCCGATAACCAATGCATCAAATCGCGGGTGGCTGGACCCATGCCTTGGAAATAACCAGCCCAAACCGAAACAGAAAATAACATTACATTTCCAGCGGCAAATCCTGCTACCGCCATACTGATAAGCAGGTTCTTTTCATAAGCGCGGGTTTCTGCCCCCAGTACCAGCGGATCAAATGGTGCTGCCCTGTATCCCAGTTGACCAATTATAGCCACAAGCTCTGACACGCTGGCTTTATCGGGATTCCATTTTAATACCAAACGCCGCGTAGTCATATTAATACGTGCCTGAATTACGCCTTCTTGGCGGGTAAGCACGCTTTCTATCAACCAGACACAAGCCGCACATTGCATGCCTTCGATCATTAAATGCAATGATGCAGAACCGTCATCTTCGGTTTTTATGTAAGAGGCAAAATCAAATAATGTTTCACCTTCATCAGGACGCATGGGGCGTACATCAGGGTCAATGCAGCGCTGGTCATAATATTTTTCCAGACCCAACCCCTGCACCATGCCAAAGGCCGCTTGGCATCCGTTGCAACAAAATTCTTTTCCCCCACTACTATTGCTGGGAACCGGTAATCCACAATGAAGACAATCAGCCATTAAGGAACCTGAATGCGCCGCCTTAGGCGAAATGTATCGCTACCGCGGTTTGCGCTTAAATGCACTTCCCACAATCCGGGTAAGGGCAGTTGTAATTTTGTTTGATAAACCCCGTCAGATACTGGCAGTAAATCAACGCTATAATCAACATCGTCTTGGGATGGGCGATATAGATTAGCTACAACCGTTAATCCGTCCAGCGGGGACCCATCTGCATTGGTAAAATTAACCATCAAATTACCATCTGGATTATGGTTAAAATCAACGATCCACCCCAATGCATCTTGTTGGCGTTGCGCATCAAGCGTTTGGTTGTAGGCAAGACCCTTATCATAAGGAACATCTGTGGAAAGGCCCGTCCAAGAATTGATAGCAAAATAAACAAGGAAGCCATTTACAATAACAACAATCCCTAGGCCGCCAACAAATAGCCATGGATACCACCAACCGGGAGCGCGATTACCAGCCATTGCCATTTTTATCACCCGCTTTTCAATCTTTATTTATCTGGACCGTAGAATACAGTTTCTTGCTCTATTTCTATACCAGTTTTCAAATTAACCAGAACAAATTTCATATCGTTAGATTTGTATTCCAAGTCTTTCTGCCCCATTCGGACAAAAACCCTGAAAGAACCAACACTATCAGGGGCAACGTTAAGCACGACCTCTTTGGCGCCATCTTCTTCAATGCCAATAACGTGAATAACGGCACCCGTTAGTTCATCTGTTCGCAATATGTAGCTATTGCCCTGTGATTCCATATTCAAAATCTTAAAGGTATATCCATTACGGATATCACCATTGGAAAGGGTGACAAACAATGGGGCGCGGTCACGCTGTATGTTTATTTCAATCCGGCTTCTGGTTGCCAACGAAAGTGCCATAATTCCAATCACGGCAATAAGAATTCCCACGTAAGCAATCACCCGGGGACGGAAAAAACGTTTTTTAGCTGGCTTGCCTTCGGCCCGCGATAGTTGATTAGAAATGGAATCATACGCAATAAGGTTTCCTGGACGACCAAGTTTTCCCATTATTGAATTACACGCATCAATACAAAGCGCACACCCAATACAAGTAAATTGCTGACCTAAGCGAATGTCGGTCCCGGTTGGGCAAACGTTGACGCAAAGACCGCAGTCAACGCAATCGCCCATTATTTTTTTACCATCTTCATTTTTTGCTTTGCCACGTGGCTCACCACGCCACTCTTCATATGTGACAAGCAACGAATCTTCATCAAACATAGATCCTTGAAAACGTGGCCATGGGCACATATAAATGCACACCTGTTCCCGCGCCCACCCCGCCAACAAATATGTAAAACCGGAAAATAGCGCAACAAAACCATAAACTGTGCTAGATGCACTGCCATTAATTAAATCTATTGCGGCTGTCGGTGCATCTACAAAATAAAAAATCCACGCCCCGCCGGTAAGCAGGGAAATAATAATCCAGAAAAAATGTTTGGTAATTTTTTTAACTGCTTTTGCTGCGGTTAGCGGACCGCTATCTAGCTTCATTCGCTTATTGCGATCGCCTTCTATCAGGCGTTCGGCCCACAAAAATAAATCGGTCCATACCGTTTGTGGGCAGGTAAAACCGCACCACACGCGCCCCGCTAATGTTGTAGCTAAAAATAACCCAACCGCACCTAAAATTAAAATTCCAGTTAGATAGTAAACTTCTTGCGCCCAAATCTCGATATCAAAAAAGTATCCTCGTTGCCCCGCCATATCGAGCAAGACCGCCTGATCGGGTGCGCCGGGGCCGCGATCCCACCTTATCCATGGAACAATGTAATAAAATCCCAACAGCGTGCCCAACACCATCCATTTAAGCCGACGAAAGGTCCCCATGATGCGTTGTGGGTAGACTTTTAAGTGCTTGGAATAAAGCGAGGTGTTTACTTGTTGGTTTTTGTTATTTGTTTCGCCGTTCATTTGTTTTGCCTAAAACAAGGGGCGGCACCAAAAATTGGTTACCGCCCCCAATATTAATCAATAAACAATGCGCCGTTACTGCCCGCCACCTAACGAGTGGACATAAACGCTAACTTGCTTAATAGAAACATCATCCAAACGATCCACCCATGCTGGCATCGCGCCGTGCTTGGGTTTGCTAATTTGCGAAATGATATTTTGTTTAGTTTTGCCATAAAGCCATATGCCATCGCTCAAGCGTGGCGCACCCATGCTTTGCATGCCTTCGCCATTTTTACCATGACAGCTTGTGCATTCACCGGCAAAAACCTCTGCCCCGCGTGTGACTGATGCTTTGTCTGTCGAAGCACCCGACAGTGACAGTATGTATTCTGCCACATCTGATACCTGTGTTTCGCCAAGCATGCCTTCATCGCCAAAATTAGGCATTTCGCTCAAACGGGTATCTTCGTGGGTTGAACGAATGCCGTATTTTACCGTGGTATAAATGTCACCCACTGCACCACCCCAAAGCCAATCATCATCGGCAAGCACCGGATAAGAACCAATGCCCGAACCAGAAGCACCATGACAAGGTGCGCAGTTTTCGGCAAAAATAGATCGCCCGCCAGCCATGGAGTAATTCAAAAGCTCTGAATCCTTTGATATTTCTTCAACCGAAAGGGCGGAAAATTTATCTGTCCACACGATGCGCGATTTATCGCGCGCAGCAAGCTCATTTGCTAATTCGGCCCGGGATGAATAACCAATAACGCCTTCTGTGTATCCGCTAAGCGTTGGCCATGCAGGGTAAACAACCCAATAGCCAATAGCCCATATTATGGATACATAAAAAGTATAAAGCCACCAGCGCGGCAAAGGTGTGTTTAGCTCTTTAATGCCGTCCCAGCTGTGCCCGGTTGTATCACGGCCACTAACGGGGTCTTTTTCAATTTCCGCCATGGCTCATTCCTCCGTTTTCATCATCTTTAAAAATCATTTTTGCGTCTTCTTCAAAGCGCTCTTTATTTTTTGGACGAAAGGCCCAGAACACAATAAAAGCGAATAGAAGCATCAGCCACACTACCCAGCTAGATCTGGCTATATCTGAAATTGTTGTAATATCCATTTCAGTATCCCCCTATCGCTCAATTGATTTGGCATCAACGCTGGAAAAATCAACCAACGTGCCAAGCATCTGAAGGTAGGCAACTAGGGCATCCATTTCGGTCAACTGATTTGGATTTCCATCAAAATCACCCAACGGAACTTTGGGGTAGCGCTTTTGCAATCCTTCAACATCACCATCGCCATCTTCACCTGTGGCTTGGGTGTTTAAATCTTCCAGCGCCTTGGCAACCTGTTCGTCGCTATAGGGCACACCAACTGCACGCAATGTTTTTAAATGTTCATCTGCGTTATTAAAATCAAGCGGGGTTGTTGCCATAAATGAATAACCCGGCATGATTGATTCCGGAACCACGGCACGTGGATCTATCAAATGTTCGGTATGCCATTCGTTAGAATATTTTCCACCGACGCGGGCCAAATCTGGTCCGGTGCGTTTTGATCCCCACTGGAACGGGTGATCATACATGCTTTCCGCCGCCAATGAATAATGTCCATAACGTTCTGCTTCATCACGGAATGGACGGATCATCTGGCTGTGGCACAGGTAACAACCTTCGCGGATATATATATTACGCCCGGCTTGTTCCAGCGGGGTGTAAGGGCGCATGCCGTCAACCTTTTCGATGGTGTTTTCAATTGTGTAAAGCGGCACAATTTGCACTAACCCGCCGATAGAAACGGTAACTAAAATAGCAATAGCCAGAAGGATTGCATTGCGTTCGAGAAGTGATTGCATTGTTCTATTCCCTTCCTTTAATTGCCAGCGCTGGACGCAGATGGCGCCAGTGCGATGGGTGCTTCGTCGCGGGTTTTACCGTGCGCAGTCATCCACAGATTATAAACCATGATCAATGCGCCGATTAGGAACAGCACGCCACCGATACCACGAATTACATAATATGGGTGCATTGCTTCAACCGTTTCGATAAACGAATACTGCAAGAACCCAAGCGCATCATAAGTGCGCCACATTAACCCCTGCATAATGCCGGAAATCCACATGGCGGTTATGTAAAGCACGATACCCATTGTTGCGAACCAGAAATGCAGGTTTACCAAACGCAATGAATAAAGCCTATCGCGATTCCACAATTTCGGAACCAAGAAGTAAAGCGCGCCAAAGCTAACCAATGCATTCCAACCAAGCGCACCAGAATGAACATGGCCGATGGTCCAGTCGGTATAATGGCTGAGCGAATTCACCATCTTGATGGACATTAATGGCCCTTCAAAGGTGCTCATTCCATAAAAACCGACCGAGGTAACAAGGAAACGCAAAACCGGATCGGTGCGTAATTTATCCCATGCGCCAGATAGCGTCATGATACCGTTGATCATGCCGCCCCACGATGGCATCCACAGCATGATTGAAAACGTCATGCCAAGGGTCTGCGCCCAATCGGGCAATGCGGTATAATGCAGATGATGCGGCCCTGCCCAAATATAAAGAAACGTAATTGCCCAAAAATGAATTACCGACAGACGATAAGAATAAACCGGGCGTTCGGCCTGTTTGGGAATGTAATAATACATCATGCCAAGGAAACCC
>JAOUJU010000100.1 GCA_029883045.1 Rhodospirillaceae bacterium | reverse complement strand
AAGTTATTCGCATTAATGAAATTGAGGCAAATCACTCCACTAACGCTGATTTGCGTTCGCCGATATTCATCGAGCTAGATCCAACCGAGGTGCACCAGCGCATTACCTGCGGTGGGTCAATAATTGTTGATGTCCGTGAAGCTAGCGAATATGAAAATATTCGCATACCCGGTGCGTTTTTAATGCCGCTAAGTTTTTTTGATGCTGAACATTTTCCAGTTATTTCTGGAACCGAGGTAATACTTATGTGCGCGGTTGGCAAACGCTCAGCAGCAGCTGCTAAACAATTAATGAATTCCGGTTTCATGAAAGTAACGCACATGAAGGGCGGAATAAACCAATGGCGCGAAGATGGCTTGCCAGTTGAAGAAGATTAAACCGTTTTTCTAATTACTGTTTGCGAGCGGCGATTAGAAATTCGACATTACCTTCTGGCCCTTTTATCGGGCTTGGGTGAATACCCAATACATCCCAACCGTCTAAACCTGAAATCCAATTTTGTATTTTATCACACACTTCTTGGTGCAGTTCAGGTTCGCGCACTACGCCACCCTTTCCAACCTGATCTTTTCCTACCTCAAACTGTGGTTTAATAAGCGCTATCAGATATGCGCCATTTGCAGCCAACCCAAGACTGGCAGGCAACACTGTTTGCAACCCGATAAATGATGCATCACAGACAATCATATCAATCGGTTCGGGTATTTGCTCGGGTGTTATATGGCGGGCATTGGTTTTTTCCAAAACAACAACGCGTTCATCTTCGCGTAATTTCCATGCCAATTGTCCATGGCCAACATCAACCGCATAGACCTTGGCCGCACCATTTTGCAACAACACATCGGTAAAACCGCCCGTTGATGCACCAACATCAAGGCAAACCATTGCTTCGGGATTGATGGAAAAATGTTCAAGCCCATGGGCCAGTTTTACCCCGCCGCGCGATACCCACGGGTGGTCTTGACCTTTAACCGCTAGCGGTATTTCAACCGAAACTTTGTGCCCTGGCTTATCCATTCGCAAAGTATCACTGTATACCTTGCCGGCCATTATTAATGCTTGGGCTTTGGCTTTGCTTTCGACCAAGCCGCGATCAACCAACAACTGATCAACACGAATTTTTTCAAGTTTGGACAATTTAGCCTTTAAGCACTGTTTTTAGCGGATATATTTTTGGCATTTTTACCAAGCGCTGCTAATGCAACCTCGACTATATTCTCAGAATTTAGGCCAGCTTGAATAAGTTGGTTTGCTTGGCTGTCTTGATCAATAAAAATATCTGGAATTGCCATGGTGCGAACCTTTAAGCCACGGTCCATAAGGCCGTGATTGGTTAAAAATTCAATCACGTTTGCGCCAAACCCACCGTGGGAGCCCTCTTCGATGGTTATCAAAACTTCGTGCTCAGCGGCCATGCGCCTTACCAAGTTTTCATCAAGCGGTTTTAAAAAGCGCGCGTCGGCAACAGTTGTGGAAAAACCCTGAACCGCCAACTTTTCGCCTGCTTCTAGTGCTGCCGCCAACCGCGTTCCGATGGAAATTATGCCAATGGTTGTACCTTCGGCCATTATACGACCACGGCCAATTTCCAATGGTGTTCCTTTGGCTGGAAGCTCGACCCCAATTCCTTCGCCGCGCGGATACCTAAATGCAATTGGCCCTTCATCAAATGCTGCAGCAGTAGCAGTCATGTGCTTAAGCTCAGACTCGTCTGCTGGTGCCATAACCACAATGCCCGGAACGCAACCAAGGTAAGCCAAATCATAGCACCCATGATGGGTTGCCCCATCGGCACCAACTAAACCACCACGATCAAGGGCAAATCTAACGGGCAATTTTTGAATCGCAACATCGTGAATTAGCTGATCATAAGCGCGCTGTAAAAAAGTTGAATATATTGCACAAAATGGTTTTACCCCTTCGGCTGCAAGCCCTGCGGCAAAGGTGACAGCGTGCTGTTCGGCAATGCCGACATCAAAAAAGCGTTCAGGATATTTTTCAGCAAAATCATCAAGTCCGGTTCCAGACGGCATGGCTGCAGTTACCGCAACAATTTTTTTATCAACGTCGCCGAGCCTGACCATTTCATCGGAAAAAACCGAGGTATAGCTTGGGGCATTTGATTTTGCTTTAACTTGCGCCCCAGTAACAACGTCAAAACGACTAACGCCGTGAAATTTGTCTGGTGATTGTTCGGCTGGGGCATAACCGTGTCCTTTTTGGGTAACAACGTGCACCAACACCGGGCCCATTCCTTCATCATCACGGATGTTTTTTAAAACAGGCAACAGGTGATCAAGGTTGTGCCCATCAATGGGGCCAACATAATAAATGCCCATTTCTTCAAATAAGGTACCGCCGGTTACAAGACCGCGGGCATATTCTTCGGCGCGACGCGCTGCCTCTTCCAGGCGGCGTGGCAGTTTTTGCGAAAGCTGTTTAGCAAAATCACGTGCATGGCGATAAGGTTTTGATGAAATAAGCCTAGAAAGATACGCGCTCATAGCACCAACCGGTGGGGCAATGGACATATCATTATCATTAAGGATGATAATAAGACGGGAATCCTGCGAACCAGCGTGGTTCATCGCTTCGTAAACCATGCCAGCGCTCATGGCGCCATCACCGATAACGGCAATAACATTATTCGCCCGGCCATCAAGGTCACGCGCGACCGCCATACCAAGCCCAGCGGAAATTGAGGTAGAACTGTGCCCCGCACCGAACGGATCGAATTCGCTTTCCGCCCTATTGGTAAAACCGGAAATGCCGCCGCCTTGTCGTAAGGTGAGCATTTTTTCACGTCTGCCCGTTAGTATTTTGTGGGGATAGCACTGATGGCCAACATCCCAAATTAACCTGTCGTCAGGGGTGTTAAATACATGGTGCAAAGCAACTGTTAATTCAACAACACCGAGCGATGCCCCAAGATGTCCGCCAGTGATGGAAACGGTGCGAACGGTTTCATTGCGCAACTCGGTCGCAAGGGATTTAATTTTATCCGTGTCCATGGAACGAATATCGGCAGTGCTGGAAATTGAATCCAGTATCGGGGTGCCTTCCGCCAGTTCCATTGTTTTCGCCTCTGCACACTCAAGGTTGATTAACCGCCGTCTGAGATTTTTTTGTTGTACTCTTTAACGACATATCAGCTTATTGATTCTTATGGGGTTTTTAAACCCCAAAGCGCCTCAGGACAACCGTTCAACCACAAAATTGGCCAAATCCCTTAAGGGGTCGGCTTTTTTTTCATATATTGCAAGGTGTTCCACCGCTTGGACCGAAAGAACCCGGGCCTGTTCACGCGCGCCATCGGCGCCCAACATGGTAACAAAACTAGCTTTTCCTTGGGTTTGGTCTTTTCCGGTCTTTTTACCGACAACCTCTTCGTTGCCTTCAAAATCAAGTAAATCATCAACTATTTGGAATGCCAATCCGACATCGTGGGCAAACCCATGTAACATATGGCGCGCGTGCTCTGATGCTTTGCCCAAAATACATCCTGCCAAACACGAAACATCTATCAATGCGCCGGTTTTCATTCGTTGCAATCGGGCCACTTCGCTCATATCAAAATTGTGTTCGTGCGCTACCAAATCAAGCATTTGCCCACCGACCATCCCTTTGGGCCCTGCCGCACGGGCCACGGCGTCAACCAGTTCAATTCTAATTGATGCGTCTTGATGGGTTTTTTCATCGGCCAAAACTTCAAAGGCAAGCGCCTGCAGGGCGTCGCCTGCCAATATTGCTGTCGCTTCGTCATATTTTACATGACAGGTCTTGCATCCACGGCGCAAATCATCATCGTCCATTGCTGGGAGATCATCGTGAATAAGCGAATAACAATGAATCATTTCAATTGCCGCCGCCACGCGCACGGCACTTTCTTTTTCAACCCCAAATAGCGCTGCCGAATGTATGGTCAAAAATGGGCGAATACGTTTTCCCCCGCCAAGGGTTGAATAGCGCACCGCCTCCATCAATCGGCCTTCGGGGCCATTTGGTTTTGGCAACAATTTATCCAACATGACATCAACCCCGTCGCCAGTTTTTTTTAACTGGGCAACAAAGGCAGCGTTATCTGATTTGGATTTGTTTTTTTTAGGCACCCTTAATCGAACTCCGCCGGCTCAGTTCTTGGATCGCCCTTGCCGCCTGGGATGATTTTTTCAATTCTTGCTTCGGCTTCTTTAAGTTTTTGTTCGCAATGGTGCTTCAGATGGGTTCCGCGTTCAAACGCCTTGATTGCGCTTTCAAGCTCGCCAGAACCATCTTCAAGGTTTCGTACTATGTCTTCTAGTTCAGCCAACGCTTCTTCAAAGCTAAGGGCTTTGATGTTTGCTGGTATTTCTGACTTTTTCTCGCTTTGTTTACTGGCCTTAGCCATTTCTTAGATTCCTTAAATTTAGTTTCAGCATAAATTATGTCTATTGGCGTACATAAAGCAAGGCATCAGCCGATATCCATTAGACATTTTACATGAACCCCAACAGAATCGGCCAACGAGCCAAGGTCGTAACCCCCTTCCAGTATTGATACAACGCGCCCATGGGCCGAAATATCGGCAATCACCATTAGCTGCTCGGTAATCCATGCAAAATCAGATTCCACCAGATTAAGGCCTGCCAACGGGTCATTGGCATGGGCATCAAACCCTGCCGATATAATTAACAAATCGGGGGCAAAGTCTTTTAATGCGGGGCGGATAAAGCCAAATGCATCGCGAAAATCTTCTCCGCTCCCGCCGGGTGGGATTGGCGCATTGATTATATTACCAAATGCACCGCGTTCGCGCTCGGAACCCGTGCCTGGGTAACATGGTGATTGGTGGGTGGACGCATAAAGCATATTTTCGTCATCCCAAAACGCACCTTGGGTGCCGTTGCCATGATGGACATCAAAATCCATAACTGCCACGCGCTCAATTCCATCTAGTTCACGCGCGTGGTAGGCGGCGATGGCGGCATTATTAAACAAGCAAAACCCCATTGCCTTATCGCGCTCCGCGTGATGGCCGGGCGGGCGCACAGCAACAAACGCATTATTTGCTTCGCCAGCAATAACCGCATCAACAGCCGCAACCGCAGCGCCGACCGCATAAAGTGCTGCTTCACCGCTTTGGGCTGAAACAACCGTATCGCCGTCAAGTCTGGCGTGGCCTGTATCTGGAATGGATGCAAAAACCGATTGGATATAATCGTCATCATGCACACGTTTTATATCCCACACCGAACCGCGCGGTGCTTCGCGGCGGACAAGTTTATCATATTGCGAATTTTCAAGCTCGGCCAAAATTGCCTGCAAACGGGCAATGCTTTCCGGGTGTCCGGCCCCGGTATCATGTTCAAGTGACGATGGGTGTGTAAAAAAAAGTGTGCTCATGGCTATCTGTTACGGCGGTTGCTGGCTTTAAAGGCGCACAGGTTATGCGCCAGTTTTTAAATCATTATTTCAGCTAACAATTCTAACCCTCATCACCCAAATATGAAAGAGGGCATCATAACTATCTCAATTGAAATAAGATGTATTCAGCCCTAAGATGCTTTACGCTTAAAAAGAGGTACCTCTATGCGAACTAAGTTTTTTCAAACTCAGCTTAAAAATATCTTCATAGCAATTATGGCGGTATTTTTTTCCGTGGGTGCAAATCAGGCGTTTGCTCAAGAAAAAAATAACGACAATGAACGTGGCGCAACAGTAAGCGTTGATGATGTACAGATGGAAACGGCACGCCAAAGTGTGCCCGTTATTGGCAGGTTGGTTGCGGCGCAATCTGGCGTGGTTTCGGTAGTGGTAAAAGGTCCAGTTTTAAAAATTTTTGCGCGGGTTGGCGACAGAATAAACAAGGGTGACAAAATTGCCCAACTGCATAGCGATAGCATTAAATGGTCGCGTGCATTAGCTGCAGCCGAAGCCGATGCAGCAAAAGCAAGAACCCAAACTGCTCGTGCACAGGTTGAGCTTCGCCGTCAGGAATTAAAAAGACTAGAAGACCTAAAAACATCAGCCGCATTCAGCCCAGCGCGTTTTGATGATGCCCGTCAAGAATTAGCAAAAGCCCAAGGCGCATCAGCTGAAGCCGATGCCCAACTAAACCGTGCTGAGGCTAATTTGAAACTTGCCGAAATTGATTTTTCCAATACAACCATTCGCGCGCCATACAGGGGTGTTATAACCAAGGTTCACACCGAAAGCGGAAGCTACCTTGCCGTGGGCCAGCCCGTGGTTAGTATGATTAGCGATGTTGATATGGAAATAGAAGCCTCAGTTCCGGCCGACCGAACTGCTGGACTTTTGCCCGGAACGGAAATTCCGTTTCGCATTGGTAATTTGATAAAAGGAACCAGTGCCGTTCGTGCCGTGGTGCCAGAAGAAAACCCCCAGACCCGCACCCGTGAGGTGCGCTTTACCCCGCTTGATGATGCATTACTTAAAAATGCTGCCGCCAACCAAAGTGTGACCATT
>JAOUJU010000099.1 GCA_029883045.1 Rhodospirillaceae bacterium | reverse complement strand
CATAATTCCGAAAAAAAACTCTGCTGGGTTTTGTGGTGTGTTTGTCATTTTCTTTTTCTTTATTAAATGCCGCCCCACTGGATGGGTTGGTCATAATACCAACTTTATATTTTAATAAAAGCCCCCATGTTTAAGGGGTTTTCTTATCAATAACAAAGCAATTTCAATGTGTTGTTAGCATATTCTAGTTATATATCGTGCATCACCAAATCACGTAACCGTTAGATCTGATGCCTTGAAGTAAGGAAGGTTATCTTGTGCAGAGCAGCCAAGTATGGCGAGCCTTTCGGCAATTTTGATTGCCTTTTGGTATTTGCGTTCACTTTCGGCCGGGGTGTGTGTTTGAAAGGCTGTACCGCAAAGTGAAATTCCATAATGTGCCTGAAGGGTTCTTATCTGTTTGCCCGCAAGCATTCCATCTGCGATTAACGACAGTTCAAAATCATCTTGTTTCTTAATCGAGAAACTGTTTTTTACCAAATAGGTACGAATGCTAGCTTCCGCTGCCAAGGCCGCATCCCAATAACCAGTTTCAGATTGCGTTTCTTCGCCGGAAACCTCGGCGAATGCCATGCAAAAGGCCAAAAATACCTTTTCTTTTTCAGTGGCTGATTTCCACGCCATATTGCCAAGGCTTTCCCAGACAGACAGGTTCATCTCGTCAAATACCTTTGGTACCCGATCAAAGAATAAATGATGTAGGCCGCTTTCATTCAGCGAGCTATCAAGTTTTTGTTCTTTGTATATATCGGTTGCGGCATAGGTTCCGCACACCGGGCAGGTGTCATCTTCGTAGGCACCTTTTTTATAAATAAGTGAGCATCTGGTTTTATTGGCCAATTCATTTTTGCAAAGCAGATATGTTTCGCTGTTGTCTTCGTCATCGTGCTGCTGCCCGATCCAATTAAACCTGTTCATAAATTGCATATTGGAACGCCTGTTGCTCCACAGGCTCCATTGCAGGTTTTCTACCGGACCAAACGTGCTCCAGTTAGAGCTAACGTCAATTACAACACATTTTTCTTTGTTTGGTGCCGCACGCAACCCACGACCAACCGATTGGCCCCATAATACTTTGGATAAGGTCGGGCGAAGATGAACGATTATATTGCAATGCGGGTTATCCCAACCTTCAGCCAACACACCAACCGATACCATGGCTTCAATCTCGCCGCGTTCATGCTTTCCCAAAAGCTGCATTCGTTCTTTTATTGGTGTGCCAGCAGTAATAATGGCTGCTTCAATACCGTGTTGTCTTATTTGTTCCAGCGTTGCCTCGGCGACGCTAATATCAGCACAGAACCAAGCAGAAATTGGTTTTTCTGTAACCTTCAAACGTTCTTCGTTGTAGCTCCACAGCGCATAATCAATCATTGATGATTTAATTATAGCGGGGGCAAGCTTAGTAACCGGGAAATCACCCGAACTAGTATCTATGCTTTTTAAATCCAAATCGTGAACAAAATGCGGGCGATAAATTGGCTGCACCAAAACGCCCTCTGCAATCAGGTCTTTTATATTTGCACAATCAATAATGGCATCGAACGCAAGGTTAAGCTGATCGCGCTGATCGTTTGTACTGCGTTCGGGTGATGCCGTCAGACCAATAAAATGTGCATCTGGTTTGGCATTTTCGTTAAAGTTATCAATTATTCTTTTATAGGCTACGCCATTTGGCGATACGCGGTGGGCCTCATCCACAATTATAAGATCGGCCTTGGATATGGCATCTGACAACATTTCCTTTGCCCGCATATTGGTTGAAAGCAAAATATCATAGCCATCGAAAGCATGGCCAGTATCGGATGCAACCAGTTTGCGTACTTTGTGTTTTTTGCTCAACGCCCGTTCAAGCTGTTCCAGCAGGACCAGACGATGACAAAGAACAATGATTTTTTTATCTTTATAAAACCGCTCAACAATTTCGCTGGCAAGCACGGTTTTGCCGGCGCCGGTTGGTGCCTTTAAAATAAATTTACGGTATTTGCTGATTGTTGTTGGAAAACTATCTATTACTTGCTGTTGCCAGTTTCTAAGCTGCATTGAAAACCCATATAAAAGTTTGCTACCGCATTATTTAAATTAAGCGGTGCCATAAAAATTATTAAATATTAGCACGAAATAGAGACCAATATTTAGTCCCTTCAGGCCAAAGCGAAACGCAAACGGGCATATTAGAGAAACAATCACTCAGGTCTACAATTTTCTGATTAATTGCGACCTAAGACCATCAATTAGTATATATATGACTATATATAGGCACATAACATAGTATTTATTGATTATTGAGTTTTTGTGGTGTAATTAGCGATAATCTTATCGGCGCTACAATCAAAGGTTATTATTTTTATATATTATCTGAAATATTCTTACTTAAAATAACTACAGCTAGCTGGGGGGCGGCAATAATGGAAGACACATTTGGGGGCGGGCAGCATGGTATTTACTTTATAAGCTATGCGACTATGGCAACGATTGCCTTTATCTTGGTTGCGTTAGCGCAGTACAAGCGGAAGAAATCTGAAAATATTCCGATAAACATGAATATCCTAAAGATCATAGGCGGCATAGCCATGGCTATGTGGACCAGCGCGGCACTTACATCTGCCACCTACACGACCTCACCCACCAATACCGCTATTGCTGCATTTTGTGTCGGGGTTATATTCAGCATCTTTGTTGCGTGGCAATTAGGTAAGGTTGTGCGCAAAATGACTGAGGACGAAAAAACCATCAGAGAGCTATCTACTACCTGTTCACTAACAACTCTATGGAACCGCCGCGTTTTTCAAGAAACCATTGCCACCGAGGTCACGCGTTCACGCCGCCATGGACACCCTCTTTCCATTTTATTTTTAGGGGTTGAAGGTATTGGAATTATCAATGGCAAGCATGGCTACGAAAGCGGTGATAAGGTTCTGCGTGATGTTGCGGCAATGCTTATTAATTCCACCCGCGAGAATGATCGTGTTTGTCGTTATTCAGGAACCAAAATTGCCATCATTTTACCAGACACCAACCTTGCTGATGCCGAAATGTTTGCAAATCGGTTAAGAGAAAAAATTGCAGCGCATAAATTCGAAGCTGCAAATAATGATATCGTTTCAGCAACCGTTAGCATAGGTGTTGCAGATTATTCTAAAAGTAATAGCACCGATGCTTCTATTACTTATGCCGCTTATGATGCGCTGCAAAGCGCACAAGAAATCGGCCCGAATACGGTTAGGTGTTATAATAAAATAGATTCCCCATCCCATGATAATAGCAAAGGAACCTACGCTAGCCTTCCTGCTAAATTAGAAATTTCCATTCCGGTTATTGATATGGGGCATGACAAAATTTATTCCTATATACAAAAAATCAACGAAGCGGAAAAAAATAAAGATACTGGCGCAGTCGAAATGTGTTTTGCCGCATTGGTAAAACACATAAAAATTCATTTCCAAAAAGAAGAATTAGGGCTAAAGGCTTGCGGATATGATAACCTTCAGGCCCACATTGGTGAGCACCGCAAACTTGAAGAAGATATTTTAAGCATCAATTGGGATATGCTGCAGCACCCTGAAATATTTCATCGTGAACGACTTAAAGACCTGAGACCATTTTTACTGGGGTGGTTCAACAAACACATTGCCGATTTTGATATGTCGTACAAGGATGTGCTTAATGGCTCGCCTGCGGCTATCAAAGCAATGGAAGAATATGATGCTGCGGGGCACAAAAAAACTACTGCCGCATGATGGCGCACAAAAATATTATAAATAATATTAAAGCATAAAATTGCTGGGGCTATTTTCGGCTAACTGATAAAATAGTAATGTCGTCAAACTGTGGCGCATCACCCATGTGGTCTTTTATCTCATCAATAATTTTTTTCGTCAGATCATCGGCAGATTCTTTAATCAATAGGGACACCAGTCGTTCTTCGGTAAATAGCTCATTCTTTGCATTGACCGCATCAGTTACCCCGTCAGTATAGGCAAAAAGAGTTTCATTTTTTTCAAGGCTCACCTCGCCTACCCGGTATTTTGCCCCTTCAAATAAACCAACAACTGGGCCAGTGTTTTCAAGCCTAGTTTTAATTTTCCCCTGACTAATAATAAATGGTGCCTCGTGCCCAGCGTTTATATAACAAAGGTGCCCGGTTTCAGGCTCCAGCAAACCAAAAAAAATGGTCGCAAACATGGATGTGTGGCCATGGGTGCTGGAAATGTAATTATTAGTAAACTGAACGCAACGTTTTAATAATTCGTCTGGTCGTTCGAGGATCTGTTTATTTACAGTACTGTCTGCGACTGAATATTCATGCATCTTGGCGGTGGATCGCAACAGACTGCGAAACAAGGTCATGAACAAGGCAGCGCCAACGCCCTTGTCGCAAACATCGGCAACTATCAACCCGACACGGCTATGCCCATCAATGTTAAAAACGTCATAAAAATCACCGGCGACTTCTTTTGCTGCCTCAAAATATGCTCCCAATTCCCATCCGGGAACCTCCGGTAAGGGATCGGTGATAAAGCCGATTTGAATTTTTCGACCAATTTCGAGCTCTTGCTCCATTCGTGCACTGTTCAGCGATCCATCAATTACTTCCTTGGTGCGATCACGCAGGCGTTTGCACAGGCTACGTGCTACTTCTATCCCTGAATCTGGAAATTGCGACATAATTTCAATTATGTCTTTGCGTCCAAGGCGCACCACGCTTAGATCTGTTTTTGCGGTAATTGAAGCAGTTCTTGGTTTATCTTCGAAGGCCGCCAACTCACCAAAAGTGTCATATTTAACCAAGGTGGCAACAATTAAATCACCTTCGTGAACGCTGGCTTCGCCATCAGTTACTATATAGGTCGAATCACCCGGGTCGCCTTTTTTGAAAATTGCAGACCCTTTTTCAAAATGCTCAATACTAGATGCAGCACAAAGGCTGTTAATCATTTCTGTCGGCATATTGGAAAAAAATTCTGAACATTCAAACGCGCGTTTAATTATACTAATATCGCTAGCGCCTTCATCGTTGTGGCAGTATTTGGTCATTATCAATGTATTTCCGCCACCTGCAGGGCTTTGGTATTTAACCATGTCTGTACTTTGCTTTACCAGCAATACACCCATCCCCCCCAAAATGCGTTTATTTAATGGTGCATCAAGGTCAGCACTGACAGCTTGTTCAAGTGGATTATAGGGATGTGCGTTGTCGCTGAGGCTGATGGTGAGCTTGCTTTCATCATGAACCGCACTAACAACAATATCGCCACTGTCATTTTTGTAGCCATGATTAATAATATTTGCGCACGCCTCATCAACGGCTAAACATATTTCCAACGCCCCATCATTATCAAGACCCGCACTTTCCGCAGCTTCTCTTATGAAATTACGAATACTAGCAAGGTTCTTGCTATCTGATTTAACCGTTAAAGAAGAATTTGATTTTTCCATAACTTTAAAGCCAGTCCTAAAATGCGTTAACCGCTTCGTTTATATCGTCATGGGTTGGAATATATTCATCAAATCCCATTGCCTCCATCAGCCGTTTTACCTCAGCAGAAGGCTTTAACAGCCTTAACCCTGATCCGCTACTATCGTCAGCCTGAAGGGCTGTGTATATTTTGTGCATTGAACGAAAACCGGCGCTGCTCATGTAGGTGTTTTGCGCAAGGTCCAACAAAATGTGTTTTGCCCCACCTGCAATAATTTCTGCTGCTTTGGCATCTAGTTCTTGATGGCTATTGGCATCAATATCACCGGAAACGTGCATTACGGTTACCGGAACTTTTCCATCACTTTGTGAAACGCTTATAACTAAATCGCTCATTAACTTTCCCCCCTAATAAATATATGAACGTGCGGGGCGTGCGCAACAAACCTACACATCAGCTGTCTGCCAGATATTGCAAAAATTATAATGTGTAAATTTTTCACATTATTGCCGCATGGCGCCCCAATTCCCGTTAGCCAAAATAATTAGCTAATGCAAGGTACTAGAGCGATTATCGTAAAGCAACTAGGTAAGGAAATTGGCCATCTCTACTTAAAGCAAAGCCCCAGTTTTCTTGATTTTTTTATGGGTTGTTGCTTGCAAGCCCCATATCCGCAACTGATCGGTATTATTGATTCTAACGTTACGTGGATTGTAGCTATTAGCCATTATAAGATTTCATCTTCATCAAACAACGGGTCAAATTCAATATCTTTTCCAATTGCTTCCATGTTTCTTTCGGCTGTTTTCAATTCTCGCACATGACCAATATGAAACAATGCATCGCCCGGGTTAACAAATGGAAGATTTGTGCGTCCTATAATTATTCCATCGTCAATCGCTTCAACTGGTGCATCTTCATCGCCAAAAGGATCCGAGACGTAACCAATAACAGATCCTTCATTAACCTGATCGCCAATTGTCTTCAGGGCGCGAAAAACCCCACCCATAGGCGAACGCACCCAACGGCTACCTTGAACAAATACTGGTGGACGTTTTGCCGAATTAATCAAACGACCGCCAATC
>JAOUJU010000098.1 GCA_029883045.1 Rhodospirillaceae bacterium | reverse complement strand
GGTTGGGGTGGCGTCAAATTTATTATCGGAAAAAGACCGCGATGGTTATGTCGCAGATGTAAAAGCCGAATACGCCGAAATAAAAACCCGTCACGAAGCAGGGCAAACTGATCGTGAACAATCAACTATTGCGGCAGCGCGTGATAACCGCCAACAAATTGATTGGCAAAAATCACCACCACCCGTTCCCGCGTTTGTCGGAACAAAAGTTTTTGCTGATTACCCATTAGAAAAGCTGGTTGAACGCATTGACTGGACCCCGTTTTTCCGCACATGGGAATTAAAGGGCAATTACCCAGAAATTTTAAATGATGAAAAAGTGGGCGAAGCCGCAACATCATTGTTTAGCGACGCGCAAGAAATGTTGAAAAAAATAGTTGATGAAAAATGGCTAGGTGCGCGCGCAGTCATTGGGTTTTGGCCAGCAAATTCTGTTGGTCATGACGACGTGGAAATATACACCAATGACGCACGCGAAAAAGTTTTGGACCGCGTTCATTTCTTGCGCCAACAAATGGTCAAAAAAGAAGGGCGCTTTAACCACTGTTTAGCTGATTTTGTTGCCCCGGTAGATAGTGGCCATGTTGATCACATTGGTGGTTTTGCCGTAACCGCAGGCCACGGTATAGAAAAAAAATCAGCCGAATTTTTAGCCAATAATGATGATTATTCAGATATTTTGCTAAAAGCCCTGGCCGACCGTTTGGCCGAAGCATTTGCTGAACACATGCACGAACGGGTACGCAAAGAATTTTGGGCCTATGGCGCGGAAGAGGACCTTTCTAACGAAGACCTAATAAAAGAAAAATACCAAGGTATTCGCCCGGCACCGGGTTACCCCGCATGCCCTGATCATACGGAAAAAACAACCTTGTTTAAATTGTTAGATGCCACCAATAACACCGGAATTCAGCTGACTAATAGCTTTGCCATGATGCCGGCATCATCGGTTTCGGGATTTTATTTTGCCCATGAACAATCAAATTATTTTGGCGTAGGG
The DNA here is from genome assembly GCA_029883045.1 of Rhodospirillaceae bacterium. Lineage (GTDB taxonomy): Bacteria > Pseudomonadota > Alphaproteobacteria > Rhodospirillales > Magnetovibrionaceae > DAOVVL01. Next base: position 5,520 of record JAOUJU010000098.1, on the reverse strand, counting down.
CGCATCGGCAAAGACCAAGTAAAAGATTACGCCGAGCGCAAAGGCATTACGTTGCTTGAGGCCGAGCGCACGCTTGCGCCCAACCTTGGGTATAATCCGTAAGATTTGAAAATGATAAAACTTCCACCAAAACGCCTACGCCCACCGCGCAAAAAACGCGCAAATCATAAAATACTTATGATTTTGGGTTGGGGGTTTGTGGTGTTGGGTGTGGCCGGGTTGTTTTTACCCATCTTGCAAGGCGTTTTATTTTTGCTGGTGGGATTATTTTTGCTTTCGCTTACTTGGCCCCGGGCCCGGCTTTTGCGTCAACAATTGGGTAGGCGTTTTCCCACCGCAAAAAAAGGGATTGATGACGCCGAGCGTTGGTTGCGGGCGCGTTTTAAAAAGATTTTTTCTTGAATGTTAAATTTAATTCATACGGTCAAGGCGCAGGCGTTCGCGTTCATCGCTTAGGCGCCTTGCGGTCAGGGTGGTTGCCAATAAAACCCCAATGGCGGTGGCCCCTGCCAATAAAAACATAATCATTATTTGATATTTTACCGCCTCGGTCGGGCTGACGCCTGCCAATATTTGCCCGGTCATCATGCCGGGAAGGGAAATTATCCCAGCCGCAGACATGGCATTTATTATGTGCATTAATCCGGCGCGTGAACTTTCACGCACGTAATCGCGCATGGCATCAACGCGGGAATGGCCCAATAGCAACCGTGCCTCAATGGCAATTTTTTCACGCTTTATTGTGCTGATAAGGCGTTCCATCCCGACCGCCACACCGTTTAAAGTATTGCCCAACATCATTCCCAAAAGCGGCAGGGCAAAACGTGGATCAAACCATGGTTCGGGGCGAATGACCGCAACCAACGCCACGGCCGTTACCAAAGTTGCCCCCATCATAAGGCTTGATGTGGCAATTGCGTAACTCCACCCGCCATTAAGACGGGTTTGTTGGCGTGCGGTTGCTTCACGTCCGGCCAAGGCAACCATTATTACGGCGGCGATGGCGGTCCATAACGGTGATGTCATGGCGAACAATATTTTTAAAACATAACCGATAAGCACCAATTGAATAACGGTGCGAAGGGCTGCAATACCAAGCGCGCGCTCAACCCCTAAACGTTGCCAAATTGAAATCATTCCCGCCAATAATAAAAGTGTGGAAACAATTATTAAATCAAAATAGCTAAGCGCAATATAAACCCCGGTCATGGCGCTACCTCGCTTGTACTAATTTTTCCGGAATTAATGTTTAATATTTTTGCACCCATGCGCACTGCTTGGGCGCGGTCGTGGGTAACCATTAAAATTGTCGCACCGTTTTGGGCTTGTTTTAAAATAAGTTTTTCCGCCATGTCGCGGTTTTGTTCATCAAGGCCCGACGTCGGTTCATCCAACAATAAAACTTCGGGTGCGGTTGCATCAATCATTGCATTGACCAGCGCCCGGGCTAACCCTAAGCGTTGTTTTTCCCCGGTTGAAATATGTGCAACGTCCCAATCCAATGCGGTGCTTTCCAACCCTAGCGCGTGCAAAATTTGTTTGGTGGTATTTTTATCTGCACCCACAAAATGGGGGCGAATTTTTTCATCCCACCACCCTGTTATAGCCGGAACATAAACCACCCGCTTGCGCCACCGCGTTGGTGCAATTTCATTGCGGTCTTGACCATTGATAAATGCGTTCCCTTGGGCCGGGTCTAGGTCGGCAATAGCACGCAACAACATGGTTTTGCCCGCACCCGATGGGCCCATCAGTGCGGTTATTTGCCCAGACGCTAGGTTTAGGTCTATGGGGCCAAGACCAAGGCGGGTAATGCCTTTAAGCCTAAGTCCGGATTGGGTGGTTTGGTTGGTCATGAAATAATCAATAGCATTGCTATTCGCTGGTGGCGACAGGGAAGGGTGGGGTTATACTAAAACCATGAGCGAATCCCCCAATCCCACCATAAAACCCAGCCCAAAACCAACTGGCGTTTTAATGCCAGAAACCTTTGCCTTGGTCACGGGCGTTCGCGCGGCCTATGTGGTCAGTATGGATGGGGAAATTGAAACAATTTCCTTTAATGAAGCTAAAAAACGCATAAATTCCGGGCCCCCGCCGTTGGTTTGCCATGGGCCTAGTGTGGCCAAAAGGTTGGGGCTAGATGGTTTCGCCGCCTTTGATTTATTGGAACTTTTTGCCTTTGCCCGCCCAGCATGGTTTGCGGTGCCAACGCCTAAAGGTCTGGCCGAGGCATTAAACCTTACCCCGCCCAGCGGCCACGAGGACGAGGCCATGGTTTTGTTTAGTGCTACAAAAACCATGTTGCACCAGCTTGCAACGGACGCACCATTTATGTACGCAACCTGCGCCCCAATAGCCCAGGCCATGCAAAAGGGTGGGTGGATTTGGGCCGATGTTGTGTTGGCGGCACTTGGGGCAGGGAAAAAAGAATCCACAAAAAAACAAACTAGCGGATTGCGTATCTGGGATACATTACCCGAATGGGAGGATCGCCCACCCCCGCCCAAGGCAACCGACTTTCCCGTAAGCCCAGATGAAGCCCGTTCACGTTTGAAAGCCTTGCTTTCGGGCAGTGCATCGGAAAAACGCAAAGAACAACAAGCCTTCACCGCTGGAATTACCGCAGCATTCGATGCTTGCAATAACATGGATGAACCAATTTTTGTTTTGGCCGAAGCTGGCACCGGGGTTGGCAAAACATTAGGATACATTGCACCCGCCAGTGTGTGGGCAGAAAAAAATGAAGGATGTGTATGGATAAGCACCTACACCCGCAACTTGCAACGCCAACTAGATGGCGAGCTTGACCGGCTTTATCCTGATCCAGAACAAAAAAATAAATTAGCCGTCATTCGCAAAGGGCGGGAAAATTATTTTTGCATCCTTAATTTTGAAGAAGCCTACGCCCGCGCCCGCGCCCGCCCAGTTGATAATATTGCCTTGGGGCTTATTGCGCGTTGGGCCATGGCTTCGCGCGACGGCGATATGGTCGGGGGTGATTTTCCGGCGTGGCTAGAAGGGTTGTTGGGCCGTTCCCTTAGTATTGATTTAACCGACACCCGGGGTGAATGCCTTTATTCAGGATGTGCGCATTATAAAAAATGCTTTATCGAACATTCGCAACGCCGCGCGGTGCGCGCGCGTTTGGTGATTGCCAATCATGCGTTGGTTATGGTGCGCGCCATGTTGGGCGCCAATGGCGCAAGCCCGGCCGCAGGCGAAGGCGGCTTGCCAACGCGTTATGTTTTTGACGAAGGCCATCATTTATTTGATGCCGCCGATAGTGCATTTTCCGCACAATTGTCAGGCTATGAAACGGCTGACCTTAGGCGGTGGATAATGGGGGCCGAAGCTGGTGCCCGTTCACGTTCGCGTGGCATTAAAACTAGACTCGAAGATTGGACGGTTGATGATGAAAAACTTTCTCAAAGTGTTGATGCGCTACGGCGCGGGGCAAGCATATTGCCCGGCCCCGGTTGGCGTACGCGCCTAAATGATGGCGCGGTTCAGGGGCCGACGGAAGAATTATTAAAATTAATTCGCGCCCAAGTGTATTCCCGCGATAAAGATACCGGCCGGGGGGCCTATTCGCTTGAATGTCCGACCCATCCAATTGCTGATGGCATGAACGAAGCAGCAAAACGCCTTGATGGTGAATTAAAAGATATCGAAAAACCGGCCAAAAACCTTTGCAAAATATTGGCGCAAAAATTGGATGATGATGCGGCCGATTTGGATAGTGGTGCGCGCGCCCGAATTGAAGGGGTGATTAGCAGTATTGAGCGCCGGGTAATAATCCCGCTTTGCGCATGGCGATCAATGTTGGGTGTTTTGATAAATGAAGTCTCAGTTCAGCCGATTGAAAAAAAATCAGATTTCGTTGACTGGTTCAGTGTTGAACGCAGCCGTGGGCGCGAATTTGATGTTTCCTTTAATCGTCATTGGGTTGACCCGACCAAACCATTAGCCGATGCGCTTAAACAAACCGCCGAAGGGGTGCTGGTAACGTCTGCTACATTGCGCGATGAAGGTAACTGGGAACCGGCCATGGCACGAACCGGGGCTAGCCATTTAAGTATGCCCGCGGTATTGGTAAGCCAGCCATCACCGTTTGATTATGCCAACCACACCCGGGTTTTTATTGCCAACGATGTAAATAAAAACAGCCTTGATCAGGTAACGGGTGCGTACCGTGAACTGTTTTTAGCCGCTGGCGGTGGTGGGCTTGGGCTTTTTACCGCCATCAGCAGGTTGCGTGCGGTTTATGAACGCATCGCCCCCGAGCTAGACAAACACGGCTTTAATTTATTGGCCCAGCATATTGACCCGCTTGATGTTGGTACGTTGATTGATATTTTTAGGCTTGAGCAAAATACCTGCTTGTTGGGAACCGATGCGGTGCGCGATGGTATTGACGTTCCAGGGGATTCACTTCGTCTGATAGTATTTGACCGCGTCCCATGGTTGCGTCCGGATATAATGGCCAAAGCTAGGCGTGAACATTTTGGCGGCAGGGCCTATGATGAAATGATGACCCGGCTTAAACTAAAACAAGCCTACGGGCGGCTGGTGCGCCGGGCCGATGACCGGGGGGTTTTTGTTATGCTGGATGGCGCCCTGCCAACCCGCTTGACCACCGCTTTCCCCCCCGGGGTTGAGGTCAAGCGCATGGGGTTAAAAGATGTGATAAACGAAACCAGAATATTTTTATCAGAACAAAACGAAAATAATTAGGAGCAATCAAATATGACCTCTTTAAACGGAACAACGGTTGGCTTTATCGGCCTTGGGCTGATGGGCAAACCCATGGCGCGCAACCTACATAAAGCAGGTGCTGAAATGGTTATTTATAATCGCACCATATCCGTGGCGGAAGAGTTGGCGTTAGAAGGAATGAGCATTGCCACATCGCCGTTAGAAGTTGTTGATCGGGCCGACATTGTAATTTTAATGCTAGCCGATACCCCGGCGGTGCAAGCGGTGTTGTTGGGTGAATTTGGTGTCATCGAAGGGGTAAATAAAAACACATTAGTAATTGACATGGGCACAACGCTGGCAACCGAAGCAAAACGTTTTGCCCAAGCTGTCGCGGCAAAGGGCGGGCAAATGATTGATGCCCCGGTATCGGGCGGGGAAATAGGCGCGCTTGATGGAAAGCTAACAATAATGGCAGGCGGTGATGATAATGCCATTAAACGGGCGCAACCATTGTTTGATGTAATGGGGGGTAAAACTACACACGTTGGCCCGGCTGGTTCTGGCCAAGTGGCCAAAGCCGCCAACCAAGTAATTGTTGGCCTTTCAATTGGTGCGGTATCTGAAGCATTGGCATTAGCCAAACATATGGGGGTTGATCCGGCCAAAGTGCGCGAAGCATTACAAGGTGGTTTTGCCGATAGCCGCATTTTAGAAGTGCACGGCCAGCGTATGATTGATGGCACGTTCAAGCCCGGTGGTAAATGCACCACGCAGCGCAAAGACATGGACCAAGCATTAAAACTAGCGGCAGGACTTGGG
>JAOUJU010000097.1 GCA_029883045.1 Rhodospirillaceae bacterium | reverse complement strand
CATCAAGATGGGTTTGTAATCCGGCGGCCTGTAAATAATCAGCCACAACTTGGCTGCCCGGGGCCAATGATGTTTTTACCCAAGGCTTCGGTTTAAGCCCTTTTTCATTGGCTTTTTTGGCTAATAATCCGGCCGCCACCAACACGGAAGGGTTTGATGTATTGGTGCAACTGGTAATAGCGGCAATGACCACGTCGCCATCACGCAATTTATAATCTTGGCCATCAACATCAGCTTCACGTACGCCAGACACACCAGCTAAATCATTAAGCGCTGTTTTAAATGCGCCCGCCGAAGCAGATAACGCAATGCGGTCTTGCGGGCGTTTTGGCCCAGCCAATGATGGCTCGACAGTAGAAATATCAAGCTCTAACACATCGGTGAAAACTGGTTCGGGTGAATTTTCATCCCGCCACATGCCTTGGGCTTTGGCGTAGGCTTCAACCAATCGAACCCGTTCGGGGTCACGCGCAGTAAAATTAAGGTAATTTATGGTTTCACTATCAATGGGGAATATGCCGCAAGTTGCACCGTATTCCGGCGCCATGTTGGCGATAGTTGCCCGGTCGGGTAACGACAAGTGATCGAGCGCATTCCCAAAAAATTCGACAAATTTACCGACCACACCTTTTTGCCGCAGCATTTCAACAATGCGCAAAACTAAATCAGTGGCAGTGGTGCCTTCTTTCATTGAGCCGCTTAATTTAAATCCGATTACTTCGGGTATTAACATTGAAATTGGTTGGCCCAGCATTGCCGCCTCGGCCTCGATACCGCCAACACCCCAACCCAATACGGCCAAGCCATTGACCATGGTGGTGTGGCTATCAGTTCCGACCAGTGTGTCGGGAAAAGCCATAACTTTTCCATCAACTTTTTCGGTCCAAACAACTTGCGCTAAGTTTTCAACGTTTACTTGATGGCAAATTCCGGTTCCCGGTGGAACAACGCGAAAATTATCAAATGCATCTTGGCCCCAACGCAAAAATTCATAACGTTCGCGGTTGCGGGTAAATTCCATTTCTTCATTTTTTTTCAATGAATCAGCCGTGCCGGAAAAATCGATCATCACTGAATGGTCAATTACCAAATCAACCGGGGAAAGGGGGTTTATTTTTTTAGGATCTCCGCCCATTGCTAACATGGCGTCGCGCATGGCGGCCAAATCAACCACCGCCGGAACGCCAGTAAAATCTTGCATTAATACCCGGGCTGGACGATAGGCAATTTCGCGCCCGGCAACGCCACTGGCGGCGGCCTTGATGTCATCGCTAAAAACCGTGCGCCCGTCTTCGAATCTAAGCAAATTTTCCAGCAATACCTTCATTGAAAACGGCAGCTTTGAAACATCACCTATTCCTGCTTCGCCGGCGGCGGGGATGGAATAATAATCATAAGATTTACCCTCGACCTCAAGGGTGCGCCGAGCATCTATGGTTTTTGCGTTCTCATTTGCCATGATTAGGGTTTTCTCCACCGGGGTGTTTTGTAAGCAGCGTTTGAGTTGATATATAGGGCTTTTTGCCCAAGAAAGTCCAAAAAATGTTATAAAATGGTCTCTTTACGGGACTAAATAAATAACCGCACCATTATAATACCCTCTTATTGACACAATCTGGTCACATTCGGGCGGTCTAATCACAATCAAAGGAAACAGCGGGTTAATGAGGCTCCCCCCTCCCTCTCTCCACCCGCTAGGGCCCATTTTAGGGCCGCCCTTTGAATTGTGAAGTTGAAAATGCGAAACCTTTTCGCAGTGCTGACTAAAACTGAAAGACCGGGTTTTAAAGCCCGGTCTTTTTTTTAAATAAAATTACGTTAATGTTCGAAGCTGATGCATATTGCACTAAGATTAAAGGCAAAAAGGAAGAACATTGTTCGAGGGCAAGGAACTCACCTGCATACGGGGCGAAAGGCTGGTTTTCACCGGACTGAATTTTTCTGTTCAAGCGGGTGGCGCGTTGGTGCTGGTTGGGCCGAACGGGGCAGGTAAATCATCACTGCTTAGAATGATGGCGGGCTTATTAAAGCCTGCATCGGGAAAATTGCTGTGGAATGATGGCTTAGCTTTAGATGACTTGGATGAACATGCAGAAAATTTGCACTATGTTGGCCATCACGATGCGGTCAAATCGGTATTAAGTGTTCTTGAAAATGTTCGTTTTTGGGCGGGCGTGCGCGGTGGCGACGTAAGTGAAAAAAATATTCTAAGCGCACTTGATGTGTTTGATGCAAAACATCTGGCCGATGTTCCCGGACGGTTTCTTTCGGCGGGACAAAAACGCAGGGTTAATTTGGCACGCATTATTGCAGCGCCCGCACCATTGTGGTTATTAGATGAACCAACCACGGCACTTGATCGTGCTTCAATTGCGTTGCTTGATAGCGCCATCAGAAAACATCGCGAAGGCGGTGGAATTGTAGTGCTTTCAACCCATGCTGACATTAATATTGAAGCAGCAACAGTTTTAGATATTTCTGATTTTGCCCTTAGGCGCGAAATACAAGGTGCGGCATAAATGAAACAGTTTGTATTTCTTGTTCGTCGCGACCTTAACCTTGCGTTTCGCCAAGGGATGGATTCACTTTTAGTAGTGGTATTTTTTATTATTGCCGTTGTTTTGTTTCCGTTTGGCGTTGGCCCAGAACCGGGAACCCTAGCGCGTATCGCCGCTGGTGTTATTTGGGTGGCGGCGTTGCTTTCGACCATGCTGTCATTGGAACGGCTTTTCCAGATCGATTATGACGATGGTTCGCTTGAATTATTAGCACTTTCATCCCTGCCGCTTGAGGTGACAGTTTTGGCCAAGGTAACGGCGCACTGGATAACCAGCGGCTTGCCGCTAATTGTGGCTGCACCCGTATTGGCGGTTTTGATGCAAATGGATAGCGATGGTTTTATGGTGCTTATTGTTGCCCTGTTGCTGGGCACGCCATCGCTTAGCCTAATCGGTGCCATCGGTGCGGCCCTGATATTGGGCTCACGCCGGGGTGGGGTGCTGCTTTCGTTGTTGGTTTTGCCGCTTTATATTCCGGTGCTGATATTTGGCGTTTCGGCCGTAGATGGCGCCATAGGCGGGTATGAGTTCAAGGCACAACTCCTTATTTTAGGGGGTTTTTTCATAGGTACCTTGGCATTGGCACCGTGGGCTGGGGCAGGCGGTTTACGCCAGGCTTTAGAATAGGGCACTGAAAATATGTCCCAATTGGCCCAACCGCAAAACCATTGCCACATTTTGGCCATTACTATCTGTCACCTAAATTGACCTTGCCTATGGAAATAGGTCGGTTAAACGGTTAAAACCCTGTTCTTGCCAATTTATATAATTTTGTTAGGAAAACACTTGGCCGATCTACACCGTTTTGCGAACCCAACGCGCTTTTTAAAACTGGCTGGAATTATCCAGCCGTGGGCATTGGCCGTGTTTTTATTGAGCATCACCGTCGGGCTTTATATGGCGTTCTTTACCGCACCGGCTGATTATCAGCAGGGCGAAAGTGCGCGCATTATGTATGTTCATGTTCCGGCGGCATGGATGGCAATGTTTTGCTACACCGTAATGGCGGTGGCAAGTGCTGTTTCATTAATTTGGAAACATCCTTTGGCTGACGTTTCGGCGCGCGCTACCGCACCGATTGGGGCGGCCTTTACATTTTTGTCGCTGGCAACTGGCTCGCTTTGGGGCAAGCCCATGTGGGGAACATGGTGGGTCTGGGATGCACGCCTAACATCGGTTTTGGTTTTGTTGTTTCTTTATATTGGTTATATGGCATTACAAGGCGCATTTGATGACCGGGTTCGTGCGGCCAAGGCATCGGCAATTTTGGCGCTGGTTGGTTTTGTCAATGTTCCCATTATTAAATTTTCGGTGGATTGGTGGAACACGCTTCATCAACCAGCCAGCGTTATTAAAATGGGTGGCTCGTCCATTCATCCATCAATGTTGTGGCCACTGCTAATCATGGCAATTGCCTTCAAGGCTTATTATGTATGGGTACTGATGGTGCGTATGCGCCAAGAGCTAGTCGCCAACAAAGTTCGCATTTTACGCCTGAAACAGGTTCACGGCGGTTAATTTAGACGGAGATAACTTTAGTGAACGAATTTCTTGAAATGGGTGGATACGCGGCATTCGTTTGGCCGGCCTATGGTTTAAGCGCAGGTGTGCTTGTGGTTATTGCGTGGTTAAGTATCCGCGATTTAAAAAACACACAAAACACATTTGAAAAACTTTCTGGTGAAAAAGAAAAATCAAAATAAAAAGGCAATTGAAGTCAATGAAACGCAAACATAAAAGACTTACATTTGTAATTATCGCCATGGCGTTGCTGGGTATCGCGGTTGGCTTGGTGTTAATGGCGTTTGAAGAAAATATTGTTTTTTTCAATAGCCCGACCGATATTGCGACCACCCAGCCGGGCCCTGATAAACGCCTTCGTCTAGGTGGCCTAGTTGAAGAAGGTTCAGTCGTGCGCGAAGCGGGTTCAACCGTTACGCGGTTTAGGGTAACCGATTTGGAAAACGTGGTTGATGTAGTTTTTGACGGCATTTTGCCCGACTTGTTCCGTGAAGGCCAAGGCGTCATCGCCGAAGGAAAATATATAAACGGAGCTTTCCAAGCTTCCGAAGTTTTAGCAAAACACGATGAACAATACATGCCACCCGAAGTTGCCGATGCCTTGAAAAAATCCGGCCAATGGAAGGGCGATGAAACAATGAAAACCCAGCCACAGGAAAACAAATAATGATAATAGAAGCAGGCCATTTCGCCTTGATACTCGCGCTTATGGTTGCTGCTTTTCAGGCGATTATTCCGATGGTCGGCGCGCAGCGCGGTGATGCAGCTTGGATGAACTTCGCCATTCCATCGGCCATCGTTCAGGTTATATTGGTTTCTATTTCCTTTGCCGCACTTACTTATTCGTACGTGGTTTCGGATTTTTCGGTTCTTAATGTTTATCAAAACTCCCATTCCGACAAACCAATGCTTTATAAAGTTTCAGGCGTTTGGGGCAACCATGAAGGATCCATGTTGCTTTGGGTTTATATTCTTTCCATTTATGGTGCGGCGGTCGCGCTATTTGGGCGTAACTTGCCGCCTACCTTAAAAGCCCGCGTCGTTTCCATGCAGGCCTTGGTCGCGTTGGGTTTTTATTTATTTATTCTTCTTACTTCAAATCCGTTTGAACGAATTTTTCCACCACCCGCCGACGGCAAGGGTTTAAACCCGTTGTTGCAAGACCCCGGGTTAGCATTTCACCCCCCGTTTTTGTATTTGGGCTACGTCGGTTTTTCCATTGCTTTTTCATTTGCCATCGCCGCCTTGATTGAGGGCCGGGTCGATGCCGCATGGGCCAGATGGGTTCGTCCATGGACGTTGGCTGCATGGTCTTTCCTAACCGTTGGTATCGGCCTTGGTTCATGGTGGGCTTATTATGAACTTGGCTGGGGTGGTTGGTGGTTTTGGGATCCGGTGGAAAACGCGTCTTTCATGCCGTGGTTGGTGGGAACAGCGCTTTTGCATTCATCCATCGTGGTTGAAAAAAGAAACACGCTTAAAGGCTGGACAATATTTTTAGCCATTGTCGCGTTTTCGTTTTCTTTATTGGGCACGTTTATTGTTCGCTCTGGCGTTTTAACGTCAGTGCATTCATTTGCATCTGATCCTGAGCGCGGTGTATTTATTTTGGTTTTGTTGTTAGTTGTGGTTGGTGGTTCGTTCACCCTATTTGCCCTGCGTGGGCCTGAATTGAAAGCGGGCGGTTTGTTCCAGCCCGTATCACGTGAAGGTGCGTTGTTGTTAAACAATTTGCTGATGACGGTGGCTGCCGCCGTGGTTTTGCTGGGAACACTTTATCCGCTTTTCATTGACGCCATTAGTGGCGATAAAATTTCTGTCGGCCCACCATTTTTTAATGCGTCGTTTATTCCGTTGATGACGCCTGTGGTGATTGTGATGGCAATTGGGTCGCTGCTGGCATGGAAAAGGGGAAACCTGAAAGAGGCGTTACGCCACCTTGTTTTTGCCGGGGGCGTAACGGTTGTAACATTTATTTTGGTTATGGCCTTGTCTGATGATGGCTCAATCTTGGCGGCGTTTGGTTTGGCGCTTGCTACGTGGCTTATTATTGGAACGTTGAGCGAGATTATTGTTCGTGCAAAAATGTTTCGTGTACCATTTGCGGTTTCTATGGCGCGCCTTTATGGCCTACCGCGTTCGCAATGGGGGATGAGCATCGCCCATGCTGGTCTTGGTGTCGCCATCATCGGTATGATCGGTTCAAGCGTGTGGAAACACGAAAATATTACGGTGATGAACCCTGGCGAAACCGTTCAGGTGGCTGGTTATGATTATACCTTTGTTGGCGCTAGGCAATTCCAAGGGCCAAATTATGTTGCCACCCGCGGTAAGTTTGTTGTTAACAAAAATGGTGAATTTGTAACCGACCTGTTCCCGGAAGACCGTGTCTATCCTGTGCGTTCCATGCCGACTACCGAGGCCGCGATTTACACTATGGCCTCTGCT
>JAOUJU010000096.1 GCA_029883045.1 Rhodospirillaceae bacterium | reverse complement strand
CCATGAGCCATTACGCAAAACTGATCAAGGGGGGGGCTGAAAGGGGTGCTGGTGGGGCTGGGGTTATGGCCATAAACGCCACAAATGACCTTATGGCGGTATAACAATACTTATTTTATAGTACCCCAATGAATACAAACATTATTTCCCACATTGAAGCTGCTATATCGTTAGATGTTGGGCGCTCAACTGACAGGCTTGCCACCTTGGCCAAGGGTGGGCTTTTTGCCGCGGCAAATTCAATTGCCCAAACCCCAGCCCCTAAAATAGGCATAATCACTGGTTTTTTTATTCCCCACGCAACTCCGCCTGCTGCTGAAAATGATGGCTTGGTCGGATCGGCGCACATGGTGGCGGGCTTTGTTGCGGCGGGATTTGCCGTTCGCATAGCAACAGATGCCCCGTGCGAAAGTGCGGTCAGGGCAGCGGTTAGGGCAGCCGGGGTAAACGTTCCAATTGATATTGTTGCTATTGCACCGAATGACAATGGTGTCAGCATAAACGAGGTAATTTCTACCTGGCAAAACGAAAACATAACCCACGCAATATCTATTGAGCGCTGCGGGTTAAGCTATGATGCAACGCCTAGAAATTCCCGCGGTGATGATATTTCTGCATATACCGCACCACTTGATGAACTTTTTTTAGGTGGGCCATGGGAAACAATTGCCATTGGCGATGGCGGTAATGAAATTGGCATGGGCACACTAGATAAAAAAATAATAGCCCAAAATATAGAAAACGGCGGTGCTATTGCATGTCGCACACCTGCAAATCATCTGATTGTTGCTGGGGTTTCCAATTGGGGGGCATGGGCTTTGTTAGCGGCCACGGCCATGATATTGCCACAAAAAAAGGATGAATTAACAAAAACCATCACGGCGGAAAAGGAGCTGGAAATGTTGCAATATATAAACCAACATGGTCCAAGCGTTGACGGCATGACCGGGCTAACTGCTGACACGGTTGATGGGATTGAATTTGAATTTCACGAAAACATTCTTAAACAAGTTATTGGTATAATTTCTTGAACACACAAATGCAAAAACCTGAAAAATTTATATTTACACACCGCAGCTTTGATGCGGTTACAGGGACATTAACGTTGGGTTATTCTTACCCCGGAGTTTGTGATTTTGCTGAAACCATAATATTTGGCCCAAGCAAACATAAACTTTCAAGCGATGATCAAACCGCACTTGAAAATTCTTTTCGTGCCCTACACATGGCGGCTGGCATTAGCTACTACAAAGCATACATTCCACAACAAATAGAAATTAATGATGGCGCGCTGGATGATGCAAGTGCAGATTTTTTTGAAAATCTTTATTTTAACGGTTTAGGTGAATTTGCTTTTCGCAATCAAGTAAAATTAAAAAACAAAATAAAATTTCCCCGTGGGGGAAAAACCCCAACTGCAGTGAACATTACGCCCAGCAACAAAACTCTTGTACCGGTAGGCGGGGGAAAGGATTCATTAGTTACGGTTGAAGCATTGCGCCGGGCAAAACAAAACATAACCCTTTGCGCGGTTAACCGCGCCGGGCCGATAGTTTCGTGCATAAATAATAGCGATCTCGATGCAATGTTTTTTGAGCGCAAAATTGACAAGCAGTTACTTAAACTAAATGAACAAGGCGCGCTTAACGGCCACGTTCCCATTACCGCCATTGTCAGCCTGATTTTAGTAGCAGCGGCAATATGGAATGGTTATGACGGGGTTGCATTTTCCAATGAACGCTCTGCCAACGAAGGCAACACCGAATGGGAGGGGCGAACAGTAAACCACCAATTCAGCAAATCATTAGAATTTGAAAATGCCCTTTCGGGATTTATTAAAAACCGTATTGCCAGCGGCATTGATTGTTTTTCATTTTTACGCCCGCTATCTGAATTGCATATTGCAAAATTGTTTTCGACAGAAAATCGTTACGATGATGTATTTACATCTTGCAATAAATCATACCGCATAAATGACGCCATGGTTGATAAACGCTGGTGTTGTGATTGCCCCAAGTGCCGATTTGTTTTTTTGGTGTTAGCCCCGTTTATGGACAAAGAACGTCTTGTAAATATTTTTAGCCACGACATGTTAGATGATGCATCGCAAATTGACGGCTTTCGTGAACTGTTAGGATTGAAAGGGCACAAACCGTGGGAATGTGTTGGTGAAATACTTGAATCTGGCGCCGCCTTTAACGCCATTGCTACAAAGCCCGAATGGGCTGATACAACAATAATAAAAGCGCTTAGCGCTGAAATGGCCGCTGGCGCAGATGAATTGAACAAAGCCTTTGTCGCTATGTTAACCCCGGATAATACAAAAAATATTCCACCCCGTTTTAAGGGGGCATTCGATGAAACAATTGGTTGAGGCTAAATCCATCGCCATTTGGGGTTATGGCCGTGAAGGGCGCGCTACATATAATTTTATCAAACAATCTGCTATTGGGGCCAAGCTAACAATTATTTCCGATGATAAGTTTGATGATTACCCCAAAGATTGTGCGGTGTTGTTTGGCCCGGCTGGGACAGATGCAATTGGCGAAGGAAAATTTGATTTAATAATTAAATCACCCGGTATCAGCCTGTATCGCCCAGAAATTAATACCGCAAAAAAAGCAGGTACGCACTTTACCTCGGCCACAAATATATGGCTGGCAAAAAACCATGGTGCGCGAACGATTGCAGTTACCGGAACCAAGGGCAAAAGCACCACGGCAAAACTTATTCATCATATTCTTTGCGAAATGGGCATAAAGGCAGAGCTTGGCGGTAACGTCGGGCGACCATTAATGGAAATTGAAAGCCCACCCGAAATAACCGTGATTGAGCTTTCTTCATATCAAATTGCCGATCTTGAAGTGGCGCCTGATATAGCAGTGGCGCTAAACCTGTACCCTGAACATATTCCATGGCACCACAATACCGAAAATTATTATTCTGATAAATTGCGTATTTTTACTATTTTGCCCAACCCTATTGCGGTGCTTGATGCCACCAGCGCCGAGCTTAAAAAAAGATTGGGCAATTTAGAAAATGTAATTTGGTTTAATTCGCCAACGTCATACAGCGCAAATGATGCTGGGGTTTATCGGGGTGATTTAGAAATTATTTCTAAAAACGATAGCCCTCTTTTGGGCCAACACAACCTTTCAAATATTGCTGCGGCATTGTGTGTTGTAGAAATTGTTATGGGCGATCTTTCACATAAGGTTGATGAAATAAAAAAAGCGATTTTGAATTTTGTTCCCTTACCGCATAGGCTTGAACCGCTGGGCGAAAAAGATGGCGTGCTTTTTGTAAATGACAGCATATCCACCACCCCGCAATCGGCATTGGCGGCACTTAAATCTTTTGGAGACAGAAAAAAAATAATTATTCTAGGCGGGCAAGACCGTGGGCTTGATTACACAATTTTGGCCAAGGGCTTGGCCCAAAATAATGTAAAAGCCGTTTTGACCGTTCCTGATAATGGCAGCTTGATTGCGCGCCAATTGCGCGATATTTCGCCTGAAACAAATATAATTGAATGCACCAATCTGGAAAATGCGGTTAATCAAGCAAAACAAATTGCATCTATCGGTGATATTGTATTGTTAAGCCCAGCAGCACCCAGTTTCGGTCATTTCAAAGATTATACCGAACGGGGCGATCGGTTTAGTGCGCTTTGTGGCCTTTAGTTATTAATCAATAAATTCACAATTACGACGGTCGCTAATAAGCATGTGCCCGGGTTTATGGGTAATACATATTTCTGGACGTGCGTTTTCTATGGCGACCTGCGGGGTTACCCCGCAAGCCCAAAACATCGGTATCTCGCCATCATTTATGTGTGGCTCATCGCCAAAATCTGGTTTTAAAATATTTTCAATTCCAATTTTAGCCGGATCACCAACGTGTACCGGGCCACCGTGAACCCGGGGGAACCTAGATGTTATTTCGGCTACTTTTTTTACTTGTTCGGGTAAAAAGGGGCGCATTGAAACAACCATTTTTCCCCCAAACGGGCCAGCAGGGGCCGTATCAATTGTGCTACGGTACATGGGAACATTACGCCCCAGTTCAATATGGCGCACCCCAAGGCCCGCATCCATCAACGCCTCTTCAAATGAAAACGAACAGCCAAGGGCAAAAGCAACAAAATCATCGCGCCACAATGTGGAAATATCCGATACTTCCTCGTCAAATTTTCCATTTTTAAAAACACGGTAAGCAGAAACATCAAAACGAACATCAATATCAGCCCCCAGTTCGGGCAAGGCTGCGTCCCCTAGTTTTGATACACCAATTAATGGGCAGGGTGCTGGATTAAGCTCGCAAAACTTTTTAAAATCATCTGCCATGCTTTGGGGCAATATCACCAAGTTGGCCTGCACATAACCGTAAGCCATACCCGATGTTTGCTGGCTTAATCCACCTTTGCGAATTTTCTGGCGTATTTCTGATGGGGTCATGGTGGTGCTCATGCGATAATATTACCACTTAATCAAGGCGGAACAGCATCTTTATCCCAGCCCCGCCCCTATCAGATGCGCGCCTGATGGGGGAAAACCCAAAACGGCGCATTAACATGGTTAGGGTTTTTTCAGAAAAAAACTGAATATGTTGTGGTGGGCTAAAAGTATTCCAGCTGATTTTATCTTCCGGTACTTGATCGGATTCAATATCGGGCGTGGTTAAAAATACCACCCCACCGGGCTTAAGCGCACCTTTCAAAAAACCAACATATTGTTCAACATCTTCGACATGTTCAATTACTTCTGATGAATAAATAAAATCAAATCCGCTGGCTATTTCCTTAACCTCATCAAACGAGCCGGTATGAAAATAACAGTTTGGGTAATGTTCTTTAGCGTAATTGGTGGCATTGGGGTTTATGTCAATTCCGTGGGCTTCACGTGCGCCCAACATTTTCATGGCACCAACCACAAACCCTCCACCGCACCCCACATCCAATGCCCGGCGGGCAAAATAATGGGGTAACAGTTTTAGTGCATTAAAAAATCCGCGGCGTTTTCTGGATGATACCTTAGGAAAACTTGTCGCGGTTATCCCCGCCCCGGCATCACCCATTGCATAAAATTCTGCCAATTGCTGTTGGCTTGGGCGTGGATGACAAAAAATATAACCGCAGCCATCACATTTAAGAAAGCCGTATCCATCTTTTTCGCCAAATGCCGATGCCTGTCCGCCCTCACAAACTGGGCAGCGCACCTTATTGCTATTTGATGATGATTTTACCATCACGCTATATATTCCCTTAAAAATTGGGCTTCCTTAGTTTAAGCCCATTGCATTGTTTATAGGGCCTAGGTTAATTGCTGTCATGGATTTTTGTGGGCGAATTGGGTTATCATTGATAACCATAACCGAAGGGTCAGCCTAGCGATGCAAAATAGTGCGCCATCTTTACTGCCGGAAATCGATGCCATTACTGCAAATAAATGGATGGTTGAACGGACGGGCGTAATGTTAGATGTACGTGAAGCAGCAGAATTTGACTTTGAAAATATTCCGGGTTCGGTTTTGCTTCCGCTTTCATTTCTTGATCCTAATAATTTCCCGGCAATAGAAGGGGTAAAAATTATTGTTTTATGTGCAATCGGAAAACGTGCGTTAGCAGCACAAAAACAATTGCAAGATTCTGGCTTTAATAACCTATATACATTAAGCGGTGGGATTGATGCTTGGAAAAAAGCTGGATTACAAACCCAAGGCGGTAAATTTGAAGCGCTCGACTACACTATTTAAATCATTTAAATTTAGCATATAAAATAAAATGTAATTTCAAACCACTTATTACTCGGATATTTTTTTATAATGGCCAAACCACTCCCCCCAGTTAATTGTAACACCGAACGCGAAGCAATGTGGCTTGGTGTTCGCGAGGCCTCAAAGGTTCCGGCTGCCATAATGTCAGCAAGCTTTATCGGTTTCGGCTCGATGGTTTATGACGCCGGATGGACAATCCATCATGGGGTTGTAACCACCCTTACCACATGGGCGTTGCCCGGACAGATAATGTTAGTGGAAATGTTTAATGCCGGTGCACCACTGCTAGCGATTGCAATTTCCATTGGCATGATAAACGCCAGAATTTTCCCGATGGTTGTTTCGTTGTTGCCGATGGTGCGAAAACCGGGAATACCCGCGTGGGTTTATTTCATAGTTGCAAATGCAATTGCGGTAACCACCTGGATGGGGGTTATGCTCAGGATTCCTTATCTTAAACCGGAACATCGTTTTTCATATCTGCTTGGCTATGGCGGCTTGCTGTGGTGCATTTCTCCAATTTTTACTGCCATTGGTTTTTTTCTATCCGATGCGGTGCCCCGCCCAGTTTCGATTGGTTTGGTATTTTTAAACCCGCTGTATTTTACATTACTATTTTTGGTTGATCTTAGAAAACCGAGCAAGGTTATTGCTCTTGTGCTGGGCGCTGTATTGGGCCCATTACTGTTTTTATTTTCCAGCGACTGGAGCTTGCTTTTAACCGGAATAATAGGCGGAACCGCTGCTTATTTTTTAGGACAGAAAATTGATGGGCCAACGCCCGATCAACCAACCGAAGAAACGCCAGATGGCGCCCTAGACCAAA
>JAOUJU010000095.1 GCA_029883045.1 Rhodospirillaceae bacterium | reverse complement strand
GTTGGCGGGCGATATCAGCGGGTTTTGTAATTATCTCATTATATATTTGCACTACTGTATCAGCCGTTTTTTGCATTTTTTCTTCTAGCTCTGAAAGGGTTTTTACATTGGCAACTTGGCAAAAAATTTTGCTCAAGCTTTCCGGCAAGATAAAGTCATTCTTTTTACGCATTTCATGTACCGTGGTTAGGCGCGCTAGCCCTTGAATTGATTGCCACAAGTCAAGCGCCGTCACAAGCTTTTCAGCAATGTCATTCTTCACAATTCCCAGCTTTCCCATTTTTACAAGGGCGACCCGTGTGCTGGTAGACAGAACGTCAGGGTTATCATGGGCATGTAATAACTGCAGGTACTGTGAAATAAATTCCACATCAACCAAGCCACCGCGATAATGTTTTATGGACCAAGGCGTATCGGTTCCATGTTCTTTGTAAATTCTTTCGCGCATATCAGATACGGCTAACACTAATATTTGGGGATCTCTTTTTTTGATTAATGCCTGATGGATAATGCTATCGCATATTTTTTTTAAATAAATCGGCCCAGAGATTGCTCTGGCTCTGGTTAGGGCCATGTGTTCCCATGTCCAAGATTCATTTTTTTGATATGCATCGAAACTTTCCACTGTGGTGGCAATAGGGCCAGAACTGCCAGATGGCCTTAGGCGCATATCAACCTCATATAAAGATCCTTCGGCAGTCGGGGCTGAAAGGGCGTTTATCAATCTTTGGCTTAGACGGGCAAAATACTGGCTTGGGGCTAGTGGCTTATTGCCATCTGATTTTTCAATTGATTTATCGAAATCGTAGACAAAAATTAAATCCAAATCGGATGTTGGTGTTTTTTCCCGACTGCCCATTTTGCCAAAGGCTATGATAGCCATTGCGCCGTCTTTGATGCGGCCATGGGTTTTTGCAAAATCATCCTCGACCAGCGGCTGTAATGCGCCAATAAGAACCTCGGCAACATCTGAAAGTGCACGCTGTGAACCACGTTCATCCAATATGGCGCGAAGCACCTGAACACCGATTTGAAATTTTTTGTCCTTTCCCCAACGCCTAGTTATATCAAGCACATCTTCCATGCACGTTGCTTCTTCTAGTGCATGATCGAGATCAATTTTTAAATCATCCTTGTTTGGCAATGGATTGAAAAAATCGCGGTTCAAAACACCGTCTAAAATACCGGCCTTTTGCGATAGGTGTTCGGCTAGCCTAGGTGCGGTTCCCATTATTTCGGCAATAAGGTCTAGTAAATCGGGGTTAACCTGAAACATAGAAAAAAGCTGTACCCCTGCGGGCAGCTTAGAAAGAAATGAATCAAATCGCATAAAGGCGCTGTCGGGTTCACCGGTACGGCCAAACGCACTTAAAATTATAGGCATTAGTTCAGTTAAAATTTGCCTAGCGCGATTTGATCGGGTGCAGCGGTAACGCCCATGGTGCCAGCCGCGCACCGTAGCATCAATACTATCAACATTTTTAAAACCAAGATTAATAAGTGTTTTAAGTGTTTCCGGATCACTTTCCCCGCCGGTGAAAACTAGGTTTCCGTGTTCTTCGCCAGATGAACTTAACGAAGGGGATTCTTCAAACAGCTGGGCATAAATTGTTTCAACAGTATGCATAACCGAAATAATTTTTTCGGCAAAAGATTTGCCGTTTGGAAAATTTAAAAAAATTGCAATTTTTTCAATACCGGCATCATCATCAGGCAGTGAATGGGTTTGTTCGTCATCAACCATTTGTAAGCGGTGTTCAACCTGGCGCAAAAATATGTATGAATCGATTAGCAATTGCGCATCTTCGCTTTTTACCATTGTGGCGTCGCGAAGCGCCTTGATTGCTAGTTGCGTAGGGGCAATGCGTAAATCCCTATTGCGTCCACCCCATATTAGTTGCTGGGTTTGGGCAAAAAATTCAATTTCCCTAATGCCGCCACGCCCCAGTTTTATGTTATGGCCGTAAAGTTTAATTTTGCTGCCCCCACGATGGGCATTGATTTGGCGTTTTATTGAATGAATATCGTCAATGGCAGCAAAATCCAGTGACTTGCGCCAGATAAATGGTTTTAGGAATGCTAGAAATTTTTCCCCCGCTGCAATATCGCCCGCTATCGGTCGGGCTTTTATCATTGCCGCGCGCTCCCAGTTTTGACCGATAGATTCGTAATAACTCTCAGCCGCCATGGTTGAAATTGCCAGTGGAGTTGATCCGGGGTCGGGGCGAAGACGCAAATCGGTGCGAAACACATATCCGTCAGCTGTGCGATCGTCTAAAATGCTTACAAGTTTTTTAGCTAATCTTACAAAATTGCTTTGCAGTTCTTCGGGTTTGTCAGATTGTATTGTGTCGGGATCAAACATAATTATTATGTCTATATCGCTTGAATAATTTAGTTCGCGTCCCCCAAGTTTTCCCAGCCCAAGTATTATTAAACCAGACCCAAGTTCCGGATTTGTTGGGTCGGCAATTTTTATCGCCCCCCTACCTTCAAGGTAGCCCAGCAGGTGTGATGAAGCGGCACTAACGGCGGCATCGGCAAAGGCGCTTAAGGTGTGCGTTACCCGATCCAAATCCCAAAGGCAGTTTATATCGGCAACACCGGTCATTAACTGTATTTGGCGTTTTTTAATTCTAAGGTGCTTTTTTAATTCTGCTTCGTTTAGGTTTTTTGCCCCGTTTATGGTGTCGGTAAGAACCCGTTCACGACATTCATCCGGGCCTTGGGTAAATAGTTCGCGGGTAAATTCTGGGTCAGATTGTATGCAGTGGCCTAAAAATGGGCTGTTGGCAAAAATTGATTCGGCCAAACGCCCGGCCACTGGATCATTTTTTAGGCTTTTAACAAATTCAGCAAGTCCAGGGTCATAAGCAGCACGCTCAGCCATGCGGCCCCACCCAGCATCCGCCCGCGCGCTATCTGCTGGAACTGGTATATGCTTGGGGTCAAATTCGAAAAAATTCATATTATTTAGTGTCCGCTATCATCTATAAAGATGTGTATATATTTAGATAATGGGCACAATTTAGTAATAAATTCCATTATATACATCTTTAAATAATGTTGCGTTAGAATGCCTCGAGATTGAGGGGGAAGTCCACTGTTCAAGCGATCTATAAGATCAATAATGCAGATTATCGGCGGTCTGGGTGTCGGCGTTTTTATCGCAACCATGTTTATTGCGTGGCGCCTTAGTGCTGGCCCTGTATCATTATCGTTTCTTACGCCTGCCTTGCAGGGTTCATTGAACGAAATACACGATGGTAGTTTAGATATAACCCTTGAAGACACCATTCTTACTTGGGCGGGGTGGGAACGCACACTTGATATCCGCATGGTTAATATGCAGGCATCACTTAAAAATGGCGATAAAATAGCATCGATCCCAGAAGTGTCGGTATCATTTAGTGCGCGCGCACTTTTAAAAGGTGTCATCGCCCCAAGAAGCATAGAATTTTTTGGCCCCGACCTATTGGCGGTGCGCGATGCTGGCGGTGATTTCAGATTTGGCTTTGAAGGTAACGACAAAAATTCAGGTGGGTTTGCCGCGAAGCTTCTTGCCGCGATGCTGCAAGCGGAAACGCCGTCGCATCCGATGAGTTATCTTTCTCGGATAAATGTTGTTTCTGGTCAGCTTACGTATATCGATAATATGTTGGGTGTTACCTGGTATGCGCCCATGGCTGATGCAAGATTGCGTAAAATTGAAAGTGGTCTTGAAGCAGAGCTTAACCTTGGGGTTGATATATCAGGCACAATGGCAGACCTTTCTGTTCAGGGAACTTTTGACAACAATATTAAACGGTTTGATTTTGGCGTCAGCTTTCAACAGCTTAATCCATCCATGTTGGCACAAATGTTTCCAGAAATTGATTTGGTTTCAGCAATTGACGCCCCATTATCAGGAACCATAACATTTAATGCATCAAGCAACGGGCAGGTAGAAAACCTTGGTTTTGATTTAACCAGCGATGGTGGGCATATTGCACTACCGGTTAAACTTGCCGCAAAGCTCGACATGTTGCCTTACGCACAACGAATTAAAATTGATAGCCTAAAAACAATCGGAAGGTTCGAAGGGGCGTACCGCAACATTGAAATCAACGAGTTTGATGTACAACTAGCAGATGATCAAAAGGTCTACTTGCCTTTGCCCCTTGATATGGAAATGCCGCTTAAGCGAATTTCACTGGCCGGAAGATACGACGGAGACAAAAGACAAATTGAAATAGAAGGGGCTGAAATTAATTTAGGCGGCCCAATAGCCAAAATTAGAACAAAAATAAACGGCATCAACTGGCCCGGTTCGGGTATTTCCCAAGATGCAATTTCACTTGGTCTTTCAGGTGTTCTTTACGATATGAGCATGGAAAAGCTCGGGCTTTTTTGGCCAAAAATTGTGGCGGTTGATGCCAGAAACTGGGTTTTGGAACACATGCCAACCGGCGTTTCACCAAAGGCCGAGATATCGCTATCAATGATTTCCACAAGCGAAGGTGTGCATTTTGAAAAACTTGAAGGCGTAATCGAAGGACAAGGAATAACAGTTAATTATTTGCCCCCCATGCCGGTCGTGGTAAACGCATCTGGCAAAGCGACCTTTGATAAGGACAGCTTTAATATTGTGGTTAACCCAACCATCGCCAATGACGGCATTATGGTAAACAGTGGCGATATTCATTTTACCAAGCTTAACACAAATGACCCCGAGGCCGATTTTGTGCTCAACGTGTCCGGGCCCATTGCGTCATCACTGGCCTTAATAGATAGCGAGCCATTTAATTTTGCGAAAAAGATTGGCATAGATCCTAAAAAAACATTAGGTGATTCAACTACCACTTTGCAGATTCATTTCCCCTTTAAAAGGGACCTTAGTGTCAATGACGTAACCGCCAGCGCAACCTCAACGCTTGTAGCGGCTGAGTTTTCCGAAATACTTTTTGGCCGCAATTTGTCCATGGGAAATCTTGAACTAAAAGTCGATAACGCAAAACTTAGCGCAATAGGAACTGCAAAACTGGGTGGTGTCCCGGTTGGTTTGCTGTGGAATCATGATTTTTCTGATAGTGCAATTTTTCGTGATAAATATGAACTAACCGGACGCATAGATGATGTGCTTAATCTTGGTGATATGGGAATAGCGTTCCCACAAATTATTACTAACTACCTAAGTGGCGGCGCCGAGGCAAATGTAAGCTATACAGTTTTTGGCGATGATACACGTTCGCTTTCTGCCAGAATAGATTTAGCAAATATACATATGGCCTCACCTGAGCTTGGCTGGGAGAAGCAAGCCGGCGTGCCGGGAAATGCAGTTCTTGAATTGCGCTTAAAGGGCGAAATCCCAGTAGAGATACCATCATTTGAAATAAGCGCACCAGAAATGGAAGTGGCAGGATCGTCTATATTTCGTGAAGATGGAAAAATAGATGTAATAAATATAAATAAATTTGTTACGCGCAGAACATCATTTTCTGGATCTATGGTTCCGCATGATGATGGAACATGGGAAGTGTCCCTATTGGGGGATGAATTTGATGCAAGCCTAATGTGGAAGGATTTTCTTGGGGTAGGAAAAGATTCGCTAGAAGGTTCGCTCGATGAAACGGAGTTTGTTTTTTCAGGCGCCGCTGATTTTAAAACGTTATGGTTTGCTGAAGACAGGGCAGTGCATGATTTTATAGGTACAATATACCGCGAAGGTAAACTTTGGAAAAAATTAGACATGGGCGGGCGAGTTAGCGAAACAGAAACAATTAACCTTCGCCTTGAAACCTATGAGGAAAAAAACGAAAGACGATTTGGCATCCTTTCTAATAATGCAGGCGCCGCATTACGCGCACTTGATGTTTATGACCTAGTAATCGGCGGCAAGCTGCGCCTTGAGGCGACATATGACGGAACCAGTAAAAAAGCCCCGCTGGCAGGCGTGCTAAAAGTACATGATTACGCCCTGAAAGAAGCACCAGCACTGGCAAATCTGGTGGGTGTGCTTTCCCTTACGGGAATTTTAGATGCCCTTCAGGGCGAGGGCCTTAGCTTTGATATTCTTGAACTGCCGTTTTCGCTTAATAATGGCGTGCTTGAGATAAAAGAAGCCAGAGCTTCGGGGCCTTCAATCGGTTTGACCGCAACCGGTAAGGCTGATTTTGAAGGAAAGATATTAGATATTGAAGGAACGGTTGTTCCTGCTTATGCCATAAATTCATTATTGGGTAATATTCCCATAATTGGGCAAATACTTTCCGGTCCGGAAAAGGGCAGCGGTGTTTTTGCTGCTACTTATTCCATGAAAAACAAAGGCGATAATTTGGAAATTAACTTCAATCCATTGTCGGCATTAGCACCCGGGGCTTTGCGCGGAATATTTAGCGGTAGTGCCAAGGAAAATGAGCTAAACCAACCCGCAACAGAATAGCCTAAGAAAAATTGATTCTCAAAAATACATTAAACTGCGCGAAGTAACGCATGACGTTTTTTTCCAGAGGAAAGTTTTATAACGCCATCGGGGTTTAGGTCAGAAACAGTAATTGTTTCAGTTTCGCTTTTTATTTGTTTGTCATTTACCCTACCGCCACCACCTTTTATAAGGCGTCTTGCTTCGCCATTG
>JAOUJU010000094.1 GCA_029883045.1 Rhodospirillaceae bacterium | reverse complement strand
GAACGCTGATCTCATCCCACTTTTGCGGGAAAAAGATTTGACCACGGTGCACATGCGGACATTGGCGGTGCTATCGGTTAATGATTGCATTTCGGTCAATGAATTGAGCGTGCTAACCGTGACCGAGCAGTCAACATTAAGCCGTTCATTGGATTCAATGGAAAAGATGGGCTTGGTTGAGCGCAGAAACCGCGAAAGCGATGCACGCTTTATTGAGATTCACATAACCCAGCGTGGGCGTGACAGGTTTAACCAATTTTGGCCGCTGATGTATGACCGTTACCAAAAAATGATTAGCGACATTAGCGGTTCTGAGTTGGAACAGTTCCTTTCAACCTTAAGAAAAATTCTCAGTAACATTAAAAAACAACCCTACTAACCACAAAAGTCATGAATTGGTGGGGCGGGGTAAATATAACTATATATATGAAAATACATATAAATACAGGTAGGCAATAAAACACATGGCGGAACGCTCGTTCAAAACTGAAATAGAAAAAATGCGTATGGGAAATGGCGAAACCTTTCATGGCGAAGGGGTTTTGGCGGTAACCAAGGCATTATTACAAAGCGGCGTTTCCTATGTCGGCGGCTATCAGGGTGCGCCGATGTCACATTTGCTGGACGTCTTAAACGATGCGGCAGAAATACGTGGCGAACTGGGTGTGTATTTTGAAAATTCAGCAAGCGAAGCAGGTGCCGCAGCCATGTTGGCGGCATCTATTCATTACCCGTTGCGTGGTGCCGTTACGTGGAAATCTGTAGTCGGCACCAACGTTGCCTCTGATGCGCTTTCCAATGTTGCATCATCCGGGGTTGTTGGCGGTTGCTTGGTTATTTTGGGTGAAGATTACGGCGAAGGTGCATCCATTATGCAGGAGCGCTCGCACGCATTTGCCATGAAATCACAAATGTGGATGGTTGACCCAAGACCTGATTTGCAATCCATAGTCGATAGCGTTGAAAAAGCGTTTGATTTATCTGAAACCAGCAGCACACCTGTATTTTTTATGCTTCGCATCAGGGCATGCCATGTTTATGGAAGCTTTAGCGCAAAAGATAATAAATTAGGTGGCTACAACATCCATAACAAAATAGAAAAACCCATTTTTGATTATTCCAAAGTGGTGTTGCCTCCATCAACCTATACACAAGAAAAACAAAAAGAAGAACAGCGCTGGCCAGCGGCAACTAAGTTTATTTTGGAAAACAATTTTAATGAATTCATTGGTGCCGATGATGCCAGCAGCGATATTGGAATAATAGTTCCAGGTGGCTTGTACAATAACGTTAATCGAGCCTTGGAATTGCTTGGCCTTTCTGATGTTTACGGTGAAAGCAAAATTCCGAATTATGTATTAAATGTTACTTATCCTTTGGTTGATGAACAGGTAAAGGATTTCTGTCGTGATAAAACCGCCGTGCTGGTTTTAGAAGAAGGTTTTCCCAATTACATAGAAGAACAAATAAAAGCAACATTACATGAAACCAATATTGCAACACGCGTGCATGGCAAGGATTTCTTACCAAAATCAGGCGAATACATTGCCCCGATATTGGTAAAGGGAATTCAAGATTTTCTAAATGCCATAATCCCCAAAGGCATTGATGTAAAAAGAGTTGATGAAAAAGCGCAAAAATATTTATCAGAGGTGCAAAATTCGCAATCTGCATTGACCGTTACAATTCCTGGTCGTCCGCCGGGATTTTGTACTGGTTGCCCGGAACGCCCGCTTTATTCAGCCATTAAAATGTTACAGGAAGAACTGGGTGAATTTCATGTATGCGGCGATATTGGTTGCAACATCTTTTCATCGCTTCCACCGTTTAATATTGGCCAACACACCATGGGTTACGGCCTTAGCCTTGCTTCATCTGCCGGGTTGGCACCAAACTTTTCCAAGAACCTGATATCGGTAATGGGTGATGGCGGCTTTTGGCACAACGGCCTAATTACCGGTGTGGCAAATGCGGTGTTCAATAACGAAGATACTGTCGTGGTGATAGTCGATAACGGTTATTCGGCCGCTACCGGGCACCAAACAATTCCATCAACCCGCAAAACCAACGGTCGCGCCAGCCCGGTTATGTCTATCGAGCAAGCGGTAAAAGGCGTTGGGGCCAAATGGGTACGAACCGTAGATTCTTACGATATTGGAAAAATGAAAGACACTTTACGTGAAGCCATAAACGGTGAATATCGCGGTCTTCGCATCATCATTGCCGAAGGTGAATGCATGTTGACAAAACAGCGGGTGGAAAAACGCATTACCCGTGAAAAGCTTTCTACGGGACAAAGGGCAAGCCGCGTTCGCTTCGGTATTGATGAAGATATTTGCACGGGCGATCATGAATGCATCCGCCTTTCTGGGTGCCCATCACTTTCAATTGGCGATAACCCCGATCCATTGTTTGATGACCCCATTTCAACAATCGATAACACCTGTGTTGGGTGCGGCAATTGCGGAACGGTTTCGCATACGGCCGGGCTGTGCCCGTCATTCTTTAGGGCAGAAATAATTTCAAATCCTTCAATATTTGAACGCGCCTTACACAAAACCAGATCGGCCATCATAAACTTGGTCCAGCCACGCTAACTCAACGGGAATAAATATGTTTAAAACAACTAAAATAATTATTGCCGCTATGGGCGGCGAAGGCGGCGGGGTTCTTTGTAAGTGGTTGACCGCAGTTGGTGAGGCGCATGGTTGTAGTGTGCATTACACCTATGTGCCCGGTGCGGCCCAACGCACCGGGGCAACCGTTTATTATCTTGAAATTCATAGGCCAGATAGCAATGGAAATATCAAAAGGCCGGTTTCAACCCTAATACCCAGCCCTGGCGACATTGATTTGGTTTTAAGCACAGAAATAGTAGAAGCCGGGCGTTGTTTGCAACGCGGGTTCATAACCAAAAACAAAACCACCGTAATTACATCAACCCATCGCACATACGCAATTGCAGAAAAGTCAGCTCCCGGCGATGGCAGGATTGACCATGAAGCAGTTGAAAAATCGGTAAAAGAATTTGCCAAAAACTATATTGGCTTTGATATGGCCGATGTGGCAAAAACTGCTGGAAGTATTATAAATTCCGTATTGCTTGGCGCCACCGCAGCATCAGACGTTTTAAATTTCCCCAAAGAAACATATAAAGAGGTTTTAGCAGCTGGCGTTGCGGCCGATAGCAATATTAGCGGTTTTTGTGTTGGCCGTCGTATGGCCGATGAATCTGATTCAGGAAATACAACCGATAAACCGGAAATACAAAATCAAAACTCACAAATTAATGTTGAAAACAATTATCCAGAAGCGGTGCGCGATATAATCGCCGAAGGGCACAAACGAACAAGTGCATATCAGAATATAAAATACGCGAACCTCTATGTTGCACGGGTTGAAGAAATATTAAATCTTGAAAAATCAATGGGTATAGATGGTGCTGATTACAAGCTAACCCATGAAGTCGCCCGCTGGTTAATTCGTCTTATGTGCTTTGATGATATTGTTCGGGTTGCCGATATTAAAACCAGAAAATCACGGTTGCAAAGAGTGAAATCCATGGTTGGCATCAAGGATAACCAATTAATTTACTTGCAAGATTTCCTAAAACCCCGAGCCGAAGAAATTGCCGGAATTTTTCCAGATTGGTTGGCCAAACCATTTTTGGTTTTGGTTAAAAATACCTCGCTGGCAAAACATGGCATTCCATTGAAATTAAGCGTTCATACCATATCGGGTTTTGTTGTCCTGCGCTTGCTGGCATCGCTTAAATTTATGCGACCATTTTCGACTAGGTTTAATCAAGAGCAAGATAGAATTGATGAATGGCTAAAAGTGGTTAAATCAACTGCTCAAGAAAATTACAATATGGCGGTCGAACTTGCCAGTAGTGCGCGATTGATAAAAGGGTACGGCCCGACGCACTGCCAATCGGTGGAAAATTTTAATACGGTTCTTGGTGTTGGCTCTTCTCTTAACGATGTGGCTGAATTGGTAAAATTAAAAAATGCTGCCTTGGCCCAAGAAAAGGGTATAGCTTTAAAGCGATAGCTAACATAAAAAGCGAGAGCTGACATAAATAAATGGTATTTAACTTATAGAGTTATACTGTAAAAAATGCTGCTAGAGTTATACTGTAAAAAATGCTGCCCCACTTACGCGAAACCCCTTGAAACGGCATAATTACCATATAAAGTAATTGATAGCTCTACGTATTGGGTGGATGTTTAAGCAATCCCACGCAATCTCTAGCAAGCCCCAGCACACTCATAACCTGAAGGTCGTTGGTTCAAATCCAACCCCCGCAACCAAATTAAACCCGTAACCTCAAATGGTTACGGGTTTTTTTATTTCGCTGTGGTAGATTCTTCAATTAGCGCCCCAAGGATGTCATGACGGCTTATTTGTCCAACCAATTTGCCTTCTTGCACTACCGGAAATCGGCGAAAATGACTTTTGATAAAATATTCAGCTGCCTCAATCAAATCGGTATTGGCATCAAGTGTTTCTATGTTTGTGCTCATATATTCGGCCACCTGTCCGCCATGGTCGTTATGATAGCCAGTGCTGAACACAATTTTAAGACAATCCTTTTTTGAAAGCACGCCGACAAGATTGCCATCCGTATCAAGTACCGGGGCGCCGGAAAAGCGCTTTTCCAACAACAGATGAATTGCCTTGTGGATGCTGGTTTCAGGGGTGAAGGTTAATAATTCGGTGGCCATTATATCGCCGATGGTGTGTGTCATGATTTGTCCCCTTCGGTTTTAATAAAACTATCATTAGTGCAGGTCGGGCAATTTTTAACCACCGCATTGCCGCCGCACGAACCCTTAAGCGGTGTGCGCCCTTTTAAAACGCCCACGGCAATGCCAAGCATGACCAGTATAAAAATAATCAATGAAAATAAAAAAACGTTCATATGCCGGACCCTTTGCTAAAATCTAAAACCTCAACCTCGTGCAGGGTGGTGCCGCCATCATCTCGCACTAAAAACAGTGCGCTGGCATCAAATTGTTTTAACATTTCTGTTGCCCTATCCGGCCCCATTACCAATGCTGCCGTGGCTAGGCCATCTGCCAGCATTGCATTTGGCGCTAGCACGCTAACCTGCACAACATTGCCTGCAACCGGTGTTGCGGTTTTAGGGTTAATCACATGGCCATACCGGTGCCCGGCAAAATTATACCCTTCCACCCCATTGCCTGATGTGGCCAGCGCCCGGCCGTCCCATTTAATAATGCGCCTAATATTGCCGGCTTGTGGGTTGTCTATGCCCATCAACCATTCACGCCCACTGGGGTGGCGGCCGCGGGCGGCAATTTCACCGCCAAGTTCAAGCAAAAAATCAAGCCCCGCAAGCTCATTAGCAATTGCATCCAATGCATAACCCTTGGCGATACCGCAAAGATCAAGGCTAAGTTCTGGGCGAGTAGTTTTAATTTCATGGCCGTTAATATTAAGGTCCGCATAATGTCCGGCTGGCCGGGTAGGGCTTATGTTGTTTGCACCAAAACCAAAACGCCTCCCCATGGGGGCAACCGTCGGGTCAAACGCACCATCGCTATGGCGCGATAATTCAAGGGCGGTGTGAACAACCGATATTGTTTCTTTTGATAATTTAACCCCGTCAGGGGCAGGCGCGGCATCCAAAGAATTGAAACGAGAAATTTCGGAATCATCCCTAAACGGCGACATCAGAAAATCAATCCGGCTAACAATATTTTTAATTATGCTTTGGGCAAGGGCACCATCAGTGCCACCAGCCACCACCAACCGCCAAGCCGAACCGAACGCAGGCCCGCTAAATGCGATTGTTTCATTTGTATTTGCGCGAACAATGGCAGGCCATCCGGCGGCAATAACCCCGATAGTCGAAAGTTTTAACAGTTTGCGCCTAGTTATGTTCATGCAAAATATTCCTATTTAAACACCAAAATCATCGTAAAAAATATTTTCTTTGGGAACGCCAAGCTTACCCAGCATTGCCTGCACCGCCTTTATCATCAACGGTGGGCCGCACAAATAATATTCACAATTTTGTGGGTTTGGATGGGTTTTCAGATATTTATTAAAAATTATTTCATGAATAAATCCAACGTCGCCATCCCAGCCATCTTGTTTAGCAGGCTCGGAAAGGGCCACATGCCATGAAAAATTTTCATGATTTTTTACCAGCCGTTCCATTTTATTGGCGTAGTAAAGATCGGTTAATGAGCGTGCGCCATACCAATAGCTGATAATACGTTTTGTTTTTACCCGTTCAAGCTGGTCGTGCGCGTGCGCGCATAACGGTGCCATACCAACACCGCCACCGATGAAAATCATTTCGTTGTCTGTTTCGTTTATAAAGAAATTACCAAACGGACCAGATACGGTTACGTTATCACCCGGCTTAAGCCCAAACAGATAAGATGAAACCACGCCGGGATTGGCATCGGGGTTTGTTCCGGGCGCCAAGGCCAGGCGAATGTTGAGCACCAGCTTATCCGTTTCGGACGGGCGGTTAGCCAGCGAATATGCGCGCGCCAGTTTTTCCCTACTTTCAATTTTTAGGTCACGCAAACCCAACCGTTTCCACGTGGCTTCGTGTTCGGGTTTGATCTCAATATCCGAAAATTTCAGCGCAAATGCCGGAGCTTCTATCATAACGTATCCACCGGCTGGCAAATCCCGGGTTACGCCCGCTGGCA
>JAOUJU010000093.1 GCA_029883045.1 Rhodospirillaceae bacterium | reverse complement strand
CCCAAATCGCCACCACTGGGTGCGGATGGACCGATTGAATTTTCCATTGCGCTATTGTTAAAATCTGCTCCGTCATCAAGTTTTTTAATAACTTCTTTTGCCTTAGCTTCGCTTTCCACAAGAATGTGTCGCGCGTGGACTTCGTCACCAACGGGAATATTTTTTACATTTTTATCAAAGAAGTTTTTTATACCTTCCTCGGTTATGCCTTTTTCTATTTCTTGGGCAAATAGCATTCTTTTTAAAATCTGCCCTTCAATGCGTGCGACCGTGTTTTTATATTCAGGGGTTTTATCAAGACCCAGTTCCCGGGCGCGCTTTGCCGCTAATCTTGTATCAATTAAAGTTTCAATCAAAAGGGAAATTACTTCTGGTCCATCTTGTTGTTGCAGGGCGGGTGGCAGCAGACCACGGGTTTCCTCAACCTCGGACAGGTGAATTTCATACCCCTCAACATTTGCCAGCACCGGGTCTTCGTCGGCGATTGCCATATTAAACGAAAATGCAACCGTAATGGCACCCAACAGGCCAAAACTTAAAATGGTGCGGATGGTGTGCGTAAATTGTTTAGGTAAATATTTTGATTTGGTCATTTTGCATTTCAGCCTTGAATTATTTATGTAAATATTTTGGGTATTTTATTCTTAAGTTTAGAACATTAAGTACCAATTGTAGCAATAAAAGCAACAGGGCCAATCCAATAAATGGATTAACCCTGGTACTTTTGCCCTGTCAGTATTGCTTTTTAAGCTTGCGTGTCTGGCGCACGTCTAAAGCATGGCCTTAAGGGACCTTGGATAATTTATTTACTCACCCCAATGTCAGACGGTAACTGTTTTGTTTTCTTTTTCTACCATATAGGCATTGTGATCGCGTGCCTGTGTTCCATCTTCGTTAAAGCGATCGGTGTTAAATGATTCAGTTATAAGTTCGGAAAGTTTCAGCATCAAACGTATGTCATCGCTTTTAAAGCCATTTCTGATTGATTCTTCCACAAGATTGGTCATGGTCATGGACATTTCCTTGACATGGGCAAAGCGGGTTTTACCGATACGCCTTGCCATGTCACGCGAAACATCAATAAGGCGTTTTACGTGCAAAGGAAATTCATCTGAACGATCTGCGTTTGGCGTTCCGACTTCGGGTATAATGCGATCAAGCAGCCAACCTATTTGAAATGCATGGCGCTCTACTTTTTGTTCGTTAATTTTCAGCCATGCCGTTTCAATTGTACGGCGCAGGGTTGTTTCACGCATTTGTCCGGTCATGCGTTGGCGTAACGGGTTTGGGACATCAATTTGTGGAATAACCACTGTGCCGGGGCGTTCTTTGGTTCGCCGGTCAGGGCCAATGTAATCGGTGGTGACAACAAAACGCTTTCTGGTGTGTGTTAGCTCTATTATCAAACTTATCAACGCATCGCCGTCAATTGGTTTTGCCAATATATGATCGGTTCCCGAATTAATAGCGCCGCGGATGGAATCAACCGAAGGCTGATCAACCATTGTAATGAACATAATAAATGGATTATCGCCAATTTCCCGGTGGCGTACGTCGGTTATTAGTTTATTCAAACCCCCGCCATCGACAGCGGTATCACCGATTATTAGCTCGACCGTGTCCTCATCAATGGCACGGCGAACTTGGGCAATGTCATCGGTATCGAGCACGTTTTTCATGCCCGCCTCAACCAGAAGTGCTTTTATCTGCCGACGCAGGTTAACATCTGGTTCGGCCAAAACGACGCGTATATTTTCAAGCTGATTAAGGCGCACTTGCAAACTCTCCAATTCAAAGCACCGTTGGCGTTTATTGGGCCGACAACGGTTGTAGGCGCCAGAAGGCCGCTTGGGTTAACCCAAAAGCCTTGGCACGCTTCGCCTTAAGAGCATTTGCACACGGGGACTTTAAAGCCCCTCTTATGCAGATATATCATTACATGTTCATTACGATAACGGAACAATATATCCATTAAAATAAGGGCATTTAGCGCCCCTTTTTGTTAAAGTGTTTTAACTATATGGCCCTCAGTAGTCAATAATTAAATATGGCTATTTTTGGGATGTGAACTAATAATGCCCCCAATAATGACTTTCAACGATTTTAAGCGCAAAACTATGCCACCAGCGTTGACATAACAGCCACACAACCCTAATTCTTGCCTTCCTGCAATTGGGGATTCGCCCCAAAAGGCAATATCTTGGGGGCGCGCAATTTTATAGCGCAGAGGTAACATAAAATCCGATGATCGGTGCAATCGCCAAACGCTTGTTCGGTTCCGCTAATGAGCGCTACCTAAAAAGCCTAAATAAATATGTGCTAGCAATAAACGAGCTTGAGCCGGAAATTGCCGCGCTTGATGATGCGGCACTTGCAGCTAGAACCGACTGGTTGAAAGAACGCCTGAAAAACGGTGAAACCCTTGACGATCTAATGGTTGATGCGTTTGCCACCGTGCGCGAAGCAGCAAAAAGAGTTTTAGGTCAACGTCATTTTGATGTCCAACTGGTTGGCGGTGCTGTCTTGCACAAAGGGCAAATAGCCGAAATGAAAACTGGTGAAGGCAAAACCCTGACCGCGACCCTTGCGGTTTATCTAAATGCGCTTACCGGTAAGGGTGTTCATGTTGTTACCGTGAACGATTACCTAGCCGAACGTGATGCCATATGGATGGGCAAGGTTTATGGTTTTCTTGGCCTTAGCACCGGGTGCGTTAAGCACGGCCTTAGCGATGATGAACGCAAGGCCGCATACGCATCCGACGTAATTTACGCCACCAATAACGAGCTTGGCTTTGATTATCTGCGCGATAACATGAAACACCGTCTGGAAGAAATGGTGCAACGTGAATTCCAGTTTGCGATTGTCGATGAAGTTGATTCAATTTTAATTGACGAGGCTAGAACACCGCTGATTATTTCTGGCGCAACCGAAGATTCATCTGAACTTTACATAGCTATCAACAAGTTAGTTCCGCAATTAACCGCTGATGATTATGAAAAGGATGAAAAATCCAAAGCAGTTGCCCTGACCGAGGCTGGCAACGAAAAAGTAGAAAATTTATTACGCCAAACCGGGCACCTGACTGAAGGCAACCTTTACGATATTCAAAACGTATCGTTGGTTCATCATGTTAACCAAGCATTGAAGGCACACATAATGTTTGCCCGCGATACCGATTACATCGTCAAGGATGACAAGGTCATAATTATCGACGAATTTACCGGACGCATGATGGAGGGCAGACGCTATTCCGAAGGCTTGCATCAGGCATTGGAAGCAAAAGAAGCAGTTTCGGTGCAAAACGAAAACCAGACGCTGGCATCAATTACATTTCAAAATTATTTCCGCATGTACCCGAAACTTGCCGGCATGACTGGCACAGCCATGACCGAGGCCGGTGAATTTGCCGAAATTTATAAATTAGAAGTAGTAGAAATAAACACCAACGTACCTTGCGTTCGCGATGATCAAGACGATATGGTTTTCCGCACCGCTAAGGAAAAATATGACGCTATTGTTGAAACTGTTGGCGAATGCCATAAAAAAGGCCAGCCTATATTGGTCGGCACGGTTTCCATTGAAAAATCAGAACATCTTTCCACCCTGCTAAAGGCCAAAAACATACCCCATAACGTGCTTAACGCCCGCCACCACGAACAAGAGGCCTATATTATTGCCCAGGCTGGTCTATATGGGGCGGTTACATTGGCAACCAACATGGCTGGTCGTGGCACCGATATTCAACTTGGCGGTAACGTTGATATGCGCATCAAATCTGAAATTGATGACAGCCTTGATGGGCCATCGCGCGACAAGGCAATTGAAAAAATAAAAAGCGAAATTGCCGTTAATCGCAAAAAAGTTTTTGACGCTGGCGGGCTATATATTATTGGTACCGAACGCCATGAAAGCAGGCGAGTTGACAACCAGCTGCGTGGCCGTGCCGGACGCCAAGGCGATCCGGGTGGGTCAGCATTTTTCCTATCATTAGAAGATGACCTGATGCGGATTTTCGGATCTGAGCGCATTGACAGTATGTTGGTTAAACTTGGCCTACAAGAAGGTGAAGCAATTGTTCATTCATGGATTAACAAGGCATTAGAAAAAGCCCAACAAAAAGTTGAAGGTCGCAACTTTGAAATCCGTAAAAACTTGCTCAAGTTTGATGATGTAATGAACGATCAACGCAAGGTTATTTACGAGCAACGTAAAGAGCTAATGGCCGCTGACGATGTTTCTGAAGATGTGGCTGAAATGCGTCACCAAGTAATTGAAGATCTTATTCATAGTGCAATTCCGCCCAAAGCATACCCAGAGGAATGGGAT
Organism: Rhodospirillaceae bacterium; assembly: GCA_029883045.1. GTDB lineage: Bacteria > Pseudomonadota > Alphaproteobacteria > Rhodospirillales > Magnetovibrionaceae > DAOVVL01. The sequence continues at coordinate 2,392 of JAOUJU010000093.1, read as the reverse complement.
ATCAAGCGTCTGCACGAAGAAACCCTGCGGGTGTTTGGGATTGACCTTGCTATCGCTGATTGGGCGAAAGAAGAAGGCATTGCCGAAGCCGAAATTGAAGATCGCATCAAAGATGCAGTTAATCGCAAAATGGCAGAAAAAGCCGCGCGCTTTACCCCTGTAGTTATGCGTGATGTAGAAAAAAGTTTGCTGATGCAAATACTCGATCAAATGTGGAAAGAGCACTTGTTAGCGCTTGACCATCTGCGCCAAGGTATTGGCCTGCGTGCATATGCCCAACGCGACCCATTGAACGAATATAAAACCGAAGCTTTCAATATGTTTGAACAAATGATTGAAGGATTGCGTGAACGGATTTCGTTGGTTTTATCCCATGTCGAGCTACAATTTACGCCCGCAGAAGGCACACCCGATGAACTGTTTGAACGTCCACAAGAAAAAACATTTGAAGGGCACGAAGACCCGGCATTTGCCAAAAAGAAGTCACCTGCAGAATTAGAAAGCATTCCGATGTTAAGCCGTAAAAGCGATGCGCAGCGTGATCCGCAAAATCCGGAAACTTGGGGTCGGGTAAGCCGCAATGAAACTTGCCCTTGTGGTTCAGGGAAAAAATACAAACACTGCCACGGCAGCATTTCTTCTTAAAAGATTTCAGCCGGATATTGGGCCAACATTTAGGCCAGTACTTAAGCTAGGCCTTTTTGCCCCAGTTCCATGAATTTTTCACGCCGCCTTGCGCGTAGTTGGCCGCCATCAATGCCATCCATTTTATAGATAGCGTGCTCCAGCTCGGCACCTAAAGCCATATACATGGATTTAGGGTCACGGTGTGCACCGCCCAATGGTTCGGGGATAACCGCATCAACTACCCCCAATTCCAAAAGGTCCTTGGCGGTTAATTTTAATGCTTCGGCAGCAGTTTTGGCCTCGGCCCCGTCGCGCCACAAAATTGATGCGCAGCCTTCGGGGGAAATAACTGAATAAATGGAATGTTCTAACATTAAAACCGTGTTGGCGCATGCTAACGCTATGGCCCCGCCACTTCCGCCTTCGCCAATTATTACCGAAACGAACGGAACCTTTAGCTGAAAACTTATTTCCATTGATCGCGCTATGGCCTCTGCCTGACCACGGGCTTCGGCGTCGGCACCGGGGAAAGCGCCGGGCGTGTCAACCAACGTAATAATTGGTAAGCCGAACTGGTCGGCCAATTTCATCAACCTTTGTGCTTTGCGATAGCCTTCGGGTCGGGCCATGCCAAAATTATGATGCACCCGATGTTCGGTATCGCTACCTTTTTCAATGCCCATTATCATTACCGAACGACCGCGAAACCGACCAAGACCACCGACCACGGCGTTGTCCTCACCAAACAGGCGATCGCCAGCCAGCGGGGTAAAATCCTCTATTAGTTCATTGATATAATCAAGGGCATGGGGCCTGTCTTGATGGCGCGCAACTTGTGTTTTTTGCCATGCGCTTAGCTTGGCGTAGGTGCTACGCAGTTGTTTATCGACCTTGGCCTGAAGTTTGCTTACTTCATCGGCAATATTTACCTCGCCCGATCCGGTGATATGGCGAAGCTCTTCGATTTTGCCTTCAAGTTCGGCAATTGATTTTTCAAAATCAAGGTAATGCAACATGTGTTTGTTCCAGCAATAATTAATGCGTTATCTAGATGCGATTATTTCGGCTTTTTTTACCACTACTTCTGCCTGCTTGATTGAGGCAATATCAATCAGTCGGCCATCCAGCGTTACCGCACCCTTGCCTTCTTTTTGGGCTTGATCCATTGCTTCAATAATACGCTTAGCCTTGGTTATTTCAGCTTCGGATGGGCTAAACAATTCATTGGCTTTGTCTATCTGGGTTGGGTGAATAGCCCATTTTCCTTCACATCCCAGCACTGCTGCACGCATGGCCTGCGCGCCATAACCATCAAGGTCGCCAATATCGCCAAATGGCCCGTCAACCGGGCGTAGGCCGTTAGCACGCGCCGCTACAACCATGCGGGCAATGGCATAATGCCACATGTCGCCCCAATGAAAGTCGCGCGGGGCACCATCTTCAACCGCATCGGTTAACACGCCATAATCAGCGTTTGGCCCACCAATGTTAGTGGTGCGCGCCTTGGTTGAAGCGGCATAATCAGCAACGCCAAAATGAAGTGATTCATTGCGCGGGCTGGCAGCGGCTATTTCATGAACGTTTGCCATCCCCAGTGCGGTTTCGATAATAAGCTCAAACCCAATTTTTTTCTTGAGACCCATGGCTGCTTCTACCTGGGTTACCATCATGTCGATTGCATATACATCGGCGGCGGTTCCGACCTTGGGGATCATAATCATATCAAGGTTGGCGCCTGCCTGTTCTATTATGTCAACCACATCAC
>JAOUJU010000092.1 GCA_029883045.1 Rhodospirillaceae bacterium | reverse complement strand
TTCTGTTATTATTATTCCCGATACCCAAAGCCAGGAAAAGAAAGATACCCTGCGCCTGTGCGGGGCTGAACTGATTGAAGTTCCTGCCGTGCCTTACAAAAACCCTGAAAACTACGTTCATATTTCCGGGCGCAAAGCAGAGGAATTAAATAAAGCTAACCCCAATGGCGCGATTTGGGCCAACCAATTTGATAACACCGCCAACCGTGATGCCCACATACAAACCACCGGGCCGGAAATATGGCGCCAAACTGATGGCAAAATTGATGGTTTTATCTGCGCGGCCGGAACCGGTGGCACCATTGGCGGGGTTAGTATGGCGTTAAAAGAAAAAAACCCGAACATAACTATCGCCCTTGCCGATCCCATGGGCGCAGCGCTTTATAGTTATTACAAAGAGGGTGAGCTTAAATCCGAAGGAAGCTCAATAACCGAAGGCATCGGTCAAGGGCGAGTAACAGCCAATCTTGATGGTGTAACCATTGATGATGCATTTCAAATTCCCGATGCCGAGGCCCTGCCGATTATATTTGATCTTCTTAAAAACGAAGGGTTATGCCTTGGCGGTTCCAGTGGCATTAATGTGGCTGGCGCCATACGTTTAGCCAAAAAAATGGGGCCGGGCCACACCATAGTTACAATTTTGGGTGATTTTGGAACACGCTATCAGAGCAAACTTTTCAATCCAGCTTTCCTAAAAGAAAAGGGTTTGCCCTGTCCGGACTGGCTTTAATTAATTTCCAATAAATTGCCAATTAATTGCCTGTTTGGCATTACGCCAAAACAGGTTTATCTTGTTTGCTAAATTAACCATCAAACAAAAGTACGGAACCCCAAAAATGAGTAACCCCAACCCGCAATCGCTGGTCAGCACCCAATGGCTGGAAGAAAACATTACTGATCAACATGTCCGCATAATAGACGCAACGTACCACCTGCCCCATGCCGATCGTGATGCTTATGAGGAATATACCTATCGTCATATTCCCGGCGCTTCTTATTTTCCCATTGATGAAATTGCAGACACCACCGTAATCCTGCCGCACATGATGCCAGATGCAGAAAAATTCAAAAATGCGGTTGATGCGATGGGCATTGGATCAGAAAGCCACGTTGTGGTTTATGATAGCAACGGCGGGTACATGGCAGCCACACGTGTGTGGTGGATGTTTCGTGCTTTCGGTCACGACAAAGTTTCGGTGCTTGATGGTGGACTGCTTAAATGGGGGCGGGAAAAACGCCCGCTAGAAAACGTTGAACCAATTTTACCACCGGCGCATTTTACGCCAACACCACGGCCCGAACTTGTCAAATCTCGTGAACAAATGTTGGCAAATATTGATAGCGGACAATACCAAGTAATTGATGCACGCAGCGAGGGTCGTTTTGGCGGTATTGACCATGAACCACGCCCGACCGAACGCAAGGGGCATATTCCGGGGTCAATTAACCTGCCGTTTACCCGACTGATGAACCCAGCAAAAGATTTTTCCTTCAGGGACATGGATGAAATTAAAAAAGCGTTTGCTGAGGCTGCGGTCGATGTGAACAAACCAATTATAACAACCTGCGGTTCAGGCGTTACCGCGTGTGTTGTTACTTTTGCGCTTCACCTTATGGGTGTGCAGGACACAAGTGTTTATGATGGATCATGGGCAGAATGGGGCAATGATAAAGATGTTCCCATTGTGTCTTAACGTATTTTGATGTGCTGTAATGCGTTTGCTTAACGCATCGAGTTAAGATTGGTTACCAAAGCATTGCGAATACGTCTGACCTCATCTGCCACTTTGTGCGCTTTGTCTTGATCTTCAGCGCAGCATTCAAATGCAACTGTGGCACAGCGTTCGCGTTCTTCCAGAAGTGCTTCAATAATTGCTTTTTCCACCGCTTTGGCTACTTCTTGGTTGTGGCTTTCGTCGCTAATGTCAAGAATACCGTTAATGCGCTTGGTTGCTTCGCATGCGCGTTCCCTAAGGCTTTTGTGTGCTGAAGGCATTGGTCATTCCCCTTTGATAATATTAATGATCCAAAATCTGGCTAAGGAACAACTTGGTGCGATCATTTTGCGGATTGTTGAAAAATTCATTTGGTTCATTTTCTTCAACAATTTGTCCGGCATCCATAAATATAACCCGGTCGGCAACCATTTTAGCAAAACCCATTTCGTGGGTTACGCAAAGCATGGTCATGCCTTCGTTGGCTAGTTCAACCATAACGTCGAGCACTTCCTTAATCATTTCTGGATCAAGAGCCGAGGTTGGCTCATCAAACAGCATAATTTTAGGGTTCATGCACAACGAACGTGCAATGGCCACACGCTGTTGCTGACCACCGGAAAGCTGACCTGGGTATTTAAGCGCCTGATCGGTAATTTTTACTCGCTCCAAATATTTCATTGCAATCTCTTCCGCCTGGGCTTTAGGCATTTTACGAACCCAAATTGGTGCCAAAGTGCAATTTTCCAGAACGGTCAAATGTGGAAACAGATTAAAATGCTGAAAACACATTCCGACTTCGCGCCTAATTTCATCAATTTTTTTCAAATCATCGGTAAGCTCAATGCCTTGGACCAATATTTGTCCTTCTTGGTGTTCTTCCAGGCGATTGATGCAGCGTATCATGGTTGATTTACCAGAACCCGATGGGCCGCAAATAACAATGCGTTCGCCTTGCTTAACCTCAAGGTTGATGTCCTTCAGCACGTGGAACTGACCGTACCATTTGTGCATTGCCTTTATTTCAACAGCAAGACCATTGTTTTCGGGTGAAGGTTGGGCGTTGGTTGCAGACATTGTCTTTTCCTTAAGATGTGAAAGTCTAAATTAAAATTATCTTTTATGACCGGTATGAAGTTTTCTTTCCAGTCGCATGGAATAGCGCGACATTGTGAAACAAAAAATCCAAAAACAAAAAGCGGCAAAAACGTATCCTTCGGTTGCAACGCCGGGCCAATTAGGATCAACGATTGCCGATTGCACCGCACCCAGAACATCAAACAGGCCAATAATCAAAACCAGCGTTGTGTCCTTGAACAGTGCAATAAAGGTATTAACGATACCGGGAATAACCAGTTTTAGTGCTTGCGGTAAAATAATAAATGTCATCGATCGCCAGTAGCTTAACCCCAGCGCGCTGGCGGCCTCGTACTGGCCTTTGGGGATTGCTTGCAGACCGCCGCGAATAACCTCGGCCATGTATGCAGATTGGAACATAACAATGCCAATCATGGCGCGCAGCAACTTGTTAAACGTTACCCCTTCGGGCAAGAACAACGGCAACATAACAGACGCCATAAACAAAACCGAAATAAGCGGTACACCGCGCCAGACTTCGATAAATATTACACACATTGTGCGAATTATTGGCATATTTGAACGTCTGCCCAGTGCCAGCAAAACCCCAAACGGCAGTGCGGCAACAATACCAACAAAGGCAATTATCAGCGTAAGCGAAAGCCCACCCCAGCTTTCGGTTTCAACATGTTCCAACCCAAGAATGCCACCGGAAATAATAAAATATGAAATAACCGGAAGACCGGTTATGGAAAAAATTCCAAACCATTTTTTATATGGGAATGCATCAAAAAATTGCGGAACAAACGTAATAGCTAACAATACAAATACAGCATCAAGACGCCAGTATTGTTCTGATGGGTAAAAACCATAAATAAACAATGACGCACGTTGCTTCACAAACACCCAGCAAGCGCCACCGCTATTGCAGGCATGTTCATCACTGCCAGCAAAGTTTGCACTAAAAATAGCCCAATCCAAAAGTGGCGGCAGAAACTTGTAAATAAGGTACACACCGATAAGGGTAAAAAACGTGTTCATCGGTGTCGAAACAAGGTTCTGACGTATCCACCCAATTGCCCCGGTTGAACTTACCGGTGCTGCCCTACTTTGAATTTCGGTGAAACCTGACATTTATTATCTCTCCACCAATGCTTTTGATTTATTATACCAGTTCATAAATGCTGATATTGTTAGGCTAATTGCCAAGTACACAGCCATGGTCATGGCAACAATTTCAACTGCCTGACCTGTTTGATTAAGGGTTGTTCCCATAAATACCGCAACCAAATCAGGGTAACCAATGGCGGTTGCCAATGATGAGTTCTTGGCCAGATTAAGATACTGGCTGGTAAGCGGCGGAATAATAACGCGCAAGGCCTGCGGAATTACAACCAGCTTAAGTGTTGGGCTATTGCGTAAACCCAGCGCATGGGCGGCTTCGGTTTGGCCGTGGCTCACGGCTAAAATACCGGCGCGAACAATTTCAGCAATAAAAGCTGCGGTATAAAACGACAACGCCCAAAGCAACGCCATAAGTTCGGGAATTATGTTTGTTCCGCCCTTAAAATTAAAACCTTTAAGTTCAGGGTATTCAATTCCGATGGGCATGCCGGAGAGGAAAAAAACAATTGTCGGCAACCCTATTAAAATACCTAGCGACACATAAACGGTATGGAATTGCTGTCCGGTTGCTTCTTGTCTTTTGTGGGCCCATCTAGCAATGGCAATAATAAGGACGATTGCCAATATAAATGCACCAACAACAACACCGGAACCTTCTTCAAACACTGGTGCTGGGGCGTAAAATCCACGGTTACTTAAGAAAAATGTTTCCTGCCATTCAAGACTATTGCGTGGTCCAGGCAAAACCTGCAACACCGCAAAATACCAAAAGAAAATTTGCAGCAACAATGGAATGTTGCGCAAGGTTTCAATGTAAACCGCAGCTAGTCTTGAAATTATCCAATTAGACGAAAGGCGCGCAACGCCAATTATAAACCCTACTGATGTTGCTAAAATAACCCCTAAAAAAGTAACCAACAGGGTGTTTAGCAGGCCAACTAGGAATGTTCTGCCATAAGTGTGGGATTCATCGTATTCAATAAGGCTCATCAAAATGCCGAAACCGGCAGATTTATCGAGAAAGGCAAACCCGGTGGTAATGCCACGGGTTTCCATATTATGAAGAGTGTTTTGAAAAATTATATAAAAGAAATAAACAACCGCAATCAAGGCGACCGCTTGAAATACCATCGAACGTACCGCCGGGTCATTCCACGGTGATGGTTTGGATGGTTTTAAGATATTTTTTTCTACTTCCGCCATGAAGCCTATTTTCCCCCTCAAGAAAATTTAGCAAATTAAATAAACCACCCTCTCCGGCCAGATGGCCAGAGAGGGTGAAATTTATTACTTAGCGGATTGGTGGTGCATACTGCAAACCACCTCTGCTCCATAGGTCATTCAACCCACGGGCAATTTGAAGTGGTGTGTTCATACCAACATTGCGCTCAAACATTTCGCCATAGTTACCAACCTGGGTAATAGCGTTATAAGCCCAATCTTCGGTCAGCCCCATAGAAGCACCAAAGGTGCCATCGGAACCAAGAACGCGTTTAATAGCGGGGTTATCAGAACCGCGCATTTCTTTTGCGTTCTTTGAAGTAATGCCCATTTCTTCGGCATTAACCTGTGCATACAAAACCCATTTCACAATGGCAAACCACTGTTCGTCACCTTTGCGAACAACGGGGCCTAGTGGTTCTTTGGAAATAACATCCGGAAGAACAACTGCGCTTGCTGGATTGCTCATTTTAGAGCGAAGGCCATAAAGCTGTGATTGATCCGATGTAAGGCTGTCGCAACGACCAGCTTCAAAAGCCTGAACAGATTGATCAGATGTATCAACTGTTACTACTGTATATTTGAAGCCGTGTTCGCGGGCAAAATCCGAAAGGTTAAGTTCGGTGGTGGTGCCAGCCTGAATACAGAAAGTAGCACCATCAAGTTCTTTAGCGCTTTTTACGCCAAGCTTTGATGAAACCATGAAACCTTGACCATCGTAGTAGTTAACACCGGTGAAGTTAGCACCAAGTGTAAGGTCGCGCGAATGTGTCCAGGTAGAGTTACGTGACAGCATGTCAATTTCACCAGACTGCAATGCGGTCCAGCGTTCTTTAGCTGTAAGTGGAACAAATTTTACTTTGTTTGCATCGCCAAGAACGGCAGCAGCAACTGCACGGCAGGTATCAACATCGAGCCCTGCCCAGTTGTTTTTATCATCAGGCGCTGAAAAGCCAGGAAGACCTGTTGAAACACCGCAGCTAAGGTTGCCACGGGCTTTTACATCATCAAGAGTAGCGGCACTAGCAGCGGTGGCGAACATGCCAACAGCAACGATTGCGCCCATAAGGGTAATTGTCTTTTTCACGATTTTCCTCCCAAATAGTTATTTTTAAAACAGTTTTATTTGCAGTCTTAGATAACCCACAATTCGCTAAAATAATATTTTCACCTTAGCGAATGTTGATTTATGACCAATAGGGTTAACATGATGAGACTTGGCCCTCAAGCTAATTGTATCCCTGACAATTTATAACCATTTAATTTGACATGAAAAATTGATAATTTGAGTGCTTATATATAGTCTTATAAGATTAATCTGAGTTAAAATTTTCACTTAATCTATCAATGGTTGATATGCGTTAATCAAATAACATCAACAAGTTTAAACATGCGCATTAGCTACTTAAGGAAAACCTTATATGAGCGACAACAAAAAAACCGGGCAGCACAAAATTGATACCCAGCTAGGCCTTGCCGGGCGTGATACAAAAAATAATCACGGTGCCATAAACCCGCCCGTTTATCACGCATCAACATTCGCCTTTCCAACGGCTGAAGACCTGGATGCGGCTGATTTGAAAAAATTTGATA
>JAOUJU010000091.1 GCA_029883045.1 Rhodospirillaceae bacterium | reverse complement strand
AGGCAGTAAGGTGTTTGTTAATTTTCATCAGTGACCCCCCGCCTTGACGATTGTGTATAGGTCACTGGGCTCTAGTGTAAGATCAAGCCCAATTTTAACACAAACACCAATAACCATAAGAGCCAGCAAAATACGCAACTGTTCACCGCCAAGTTTAGCCCCGGCACGCGCGCCAAATTGTGCGCCAATTACCGCACCAAACAAAAGCAGCGTTGCCAAAACAACATCAACAGCATAGTTGTTGACCGATTGCAGTACCGTAACGTTAGCGGTAACAAATATAATTTGAAACAAAGACGTTCCAACCACCACCGATGTTGGCATGCCGAGCAGATAAATCATGGCCGGAACCATAACAAAACCGCCGCCAACACCCATAATGGCTGAAAGTATGCCAACCAGCAGGCCAACCCCAAGCGGTAAAAGAACGCTAATGTATACCTTGGATCGTTTGAAGCGCATTTTAAATGGAAGCCCGTGTATCCAGTAATGCTGTTTGCGCTTAGGTGGAGTTTTATTTTTTGAACGCAAAAGCGCACGTAGGCTTTCGGCGAACATCAACGAGCCAATAATTCCAAGAAAAACCACATATGAAAGTTTGATAACAAGATCAATTTGGCCTAGTTCACGCAATAAGGTGAACAGCCACACACCTAATGATGACCCAATAACGCCACCAATCAAAAGGGCAACGCCCATTTTTATGTCAACATTGCCACGTTTCCAGTGGGCCAGAACACCTGAAATGGATGATGCTACAATTTGGTTGGCTTCGGTGCCAACGGCAACTGCGGGTGGGATGCCAATAAAAATAAGCAGCGGCGTCATAAGAAACCCGCCACCAACACCAAATAACCCAGAAAGAAATCCGACACCGCCACCCATACCGAGAATGAGAAATATGTTTACCGAAACCTCGGCTATGGGAAGATATATCTGCATTTATGGTTGGCCTTGGCCGAAAAATTGCCCGATGGGCAAGGTTTAATAAATTTAATACATAATAATTACCTTCAGGAGCAGCCTTCATCGCCCTGATTGTAAATATTGTACAGAACCTCAATTATTGCTCGTGGTTTATCACCTGAAAGCGAATAATAAATATTTTGCGATTGCCTTCTAGTTTGCACTAATCCGTGGTCGCGCAAAACCGCCAAATGCTGAGAAAGGGCAGATTGGCTCAGTTGGGTGGCATTATCAAGCTCACCAGCTGTTTTTTCACCCTTAAGAAGTTGGCACAAGATAATCAACCGGGTTTGGTTGCTCATGGCCTTTAGCAGATTGCTGGCATTTCCGGCAGATTTCTCAAGATCTTCTATATTTATGAACGTTTCTACCATGTTGTGTTCCAAAATGATCCCCGTATAAAACCCCACCAGTAAACTGGAGGGCGGTAAATATTGGGAAAATAAGCAAGTGGGCCTAGGAGTAGATTTAGTATTAGATATACCTAATATTCTTATAGGTCAAGGATTTGGTGTTGCTTCGATTAAATATTAATGATTTCAAGCAATTGATTTAACGTACTTTTATGGCTTTAGCACAGTTACAGCCATTAGCCTATCTACTGGGGCGAAGTCATCGCTAAGGATGCTTAAATCACTACGTTTTATACGTTTTTCCAGATCAAGCGGAAGCCACCTTGCCCAAGTTCTATCAGGGCCACGCTGGCTTTGTAGTTTCGCCTGTCCAGATGCAAAGTTTTTTGCCACAACTACGTATGTAACCCTATCCATGCCCCCAATCATGGTTTCATCAACCCAAACGTCAACAACCGGGAAGCTTTCTTTCAAAGTTTTAACAAGGCTAAGCATGAAACGTGGATCTGCCCCCAGATCAACAACGTTTATGGCATAAAATCCATTTGGGTTTAATCTTCTGGCTATCTCATCGTGAAATTCAACGCTGACAAGGTGCGGGGGTATTGAAATATCGTGAAAGGCATCACCAAAAATAATATCAAAAGTTGGGCGGGACGGGGTTTTTTGTAATAATGACCTTGCGTCCATGTGAACTATGTTCAGTCCGGGGGCATCAACGTCTAACCAAAGTAGGTTTTTAGCAGCAGTGGTTACGGCTGGGTCAATTTCTGCAACGATTATTTTTGCATCGCTATAATCATGCGCCCATGCCCGTGGAAGGGTAAACCCACCACCGCCAATAAAAAAAGCTTGAGGTGATTTTTTCCCAAAAATAATCTTGGTGTATTCATCAACAAACTGAATGTAGGGGCTTACAAGAAAACCGGGATCATCTTTTACATTTATTGAATGAACCAGATGATCAAGCGCCATAAGCCTGCTTGGGCCAACACTAGGATCATCATAATTATCTACACGTATGCAAAAATAATCGCTTTCAATATCGCACGGGCTAGAAAAAGCATCGGCGTTATTGCCAATTACGCTTAATAATGCACCGCCGCCACCAATAACCGCAACCACAAGAAACCTAAACTGATCAGCGATTGCAAAAAGCAGAGCCATTATCGCATACACGGCTGTAACCATAATAATGGTTCCGGTTGAGCCAATCCATGAAATGAAAAAATACCCACTTGATAATGTTCCCGCTATGGACCCAAGGGTGCCCAGCGCATACATCTGACCAATGACCCGTCCGGTATGATGCTTGCTTTCATCAACTGCTATTTTAGTTAGTATCGGTGATACAATCCCAACAAAGAAGCTTGGCAAAAAGAAAAGCGCAGTAGCTAATAAAACAATAATCGGAATTAACGTCAGCTGACTTTGCATAAGAAGCCCGGATACAGTTCTTAGCAATACCAGCGACGAAAGCGTTGAAATTGCCGCAAATCCCAATGCCCAGGAAATTCTCCTAGCACCAATTTTTACTTTGACGTGGGGCGGTGCAAGCACGCCACCAACCCAATGGCCAACCGAAAGCCCAGCAAGAACAACCGCAATAATTGCAGTCCAACTGTAAAGCGACATTCCCACATATGGCGCAAGCAACCTACCGGCAACTATCTCAACCACCAACCCGCAAGCAGAGCTAATAAATAATGCCGTACCGAACAAAAATTGACGCATAAACAAATCCTAAATTTACCGCTAAAACTTTGTAAATAGATAAAAAAATCAATCAATCGGTGCGGTGGCCGACAAAGTAATATATAATATTTCCAACCTTACTGACAGCGATATCAAAGAAAGATAACAATGGAAAAATTTATCAAAAATACTCTTATTTTATCACTTTTTGTAATCATGGCCATGTTTATGCAGTCTTTTGGCGCATCTATTAGTGCGGCGGAATCAACCACACAGAATAAACAAACAATGGCCGATCCCGAACCATCCATGGATAACCCTAGAAAGGTTCTGGTATCGCTTAACTTTAATGATGAAAAAAGCGTTGCATCGCTTCTTTACAATGTAATCAATATACAAAAATCATACGGTCAAGATAACCTAGAAATAGTGGTTCTTGGCTGGGGCCCGGGGGTGCGTGCTTTATTAAAAGATTCCCCAGTACGGGCACGTATTGAAAGCCAAATGCAATACGACATTCAATTTATTGCTTGCGGAAACACCCTTGAAACAATCGGAATTAGCCCCGACAACCTGATTGATGGGGTGGGTTTGGTCAAAGCAGGATTGCCGGAAATAATTGAACGCGAACTTATGGGTTGGTCGGTTATATGGCCATAGCTTAAAGGCGGAGAAACTATATGTTAATAGCAAAATCATTAAAAAAATATTTGTTAGCTGCAATTATTGCACTAACCCCTATAACATTTTTTTCTAATGCATGGGCCGATAGCCACCTTTTGCCAATGCCCGCTATTGGCGAGGATGGCATGCATGAACAAAGCTGGTTTCATGAAAGTTTTCTGGATTTAAGTGAAGATCTTGCTGAAGCCGCAGCAAACAAAAAGCGTCTTGTTGTAATATGGGAACAGCGCGGATGCCCTTATTGCAAACGTATGCACGAAGTTAACCTGCGCATTCCACGGGTAACAAATTCAATCAAGGATAACTTTACGGTAATCCAGCTTAACCTTTGGGGTGACCGCGAAGTTACAGATTTTGATGGCGAGGTTCTAAAGGAAAAAGATCTTGCTAATAAATGGGGCGTGTTGTTTACCCCCACATTAATTTTCTATCCTGAAAGCGTAGAAAAAGTAGCGGGCAGGTCAGGAAAAAACGCCGAAGTATTGCGCATTCCGGGATACTTTAAACCGTTTCATTTTTATTTTCTATTTAGGTACGCCAGAACCAACGGTTATGAGCAAGAGCCTAATTTCCAACGCTGGTTGGGCGGAATCGGTGAAAAACTGGATGGGGCTGGCATAAAATATGACCTCTATGCAGATGAACTTCCAGCGGGGCTACCAGCAGAATTTTAATGCCAATTAACCCTAATTAACCAACGTTGCTAAATGCGGGGAACGTTTCAAGCAACCACTGTGAGGCGTCGGCCATCGAGCCGGTAAAAATTGCTATACCAGTTAATATAAGCAACACACCAATTGATATTTCAACTGCATGCATGTGTTTTTTGAAGCGCGCCAGAAATGCCATAAATGGCCGTACCGCAAAGGCAGCCAGCAAAAACGGCAATCCGATGCCAGCGGCATAAACCGCTAATAACGAAATTCCGTACCAGACATCGCTGTTGGATCCAGCAACCATTAAAATGGTTGCCAATATTGGCCCAACGCACGGTGTCCAACCAAAGGCAAATGCTAGACCTAAAATATAACTGCCAACCAGCCCCGATGGTTTGTTTTGAATATGAAAGCGGCCTTCAAAATTTAGAAAACTAATGCGAAACGCACCGGCATAATGAAGCCCGAAAATCACAATTACTACACCGGCAATTTTGGCTAGGATATTTATATTTTCAGCAACAAGCATGCTTAAAGATGTTGCGGTAGCACCAAGGGCAATAAATACTGTCGCAAACCCCAGAACAAAAGCGATTGATGAAACAAAAACCCGGCGTTGAATTGCGCTATCAACCCCACCCTCGGCCGTTAGTTCGTCCAATGACGCCCCGCCCAAAAAACATAAATACGCAGGTATTAATGGCAATACACAGGGCGAAGCAAAGCTAAGTAGGCCAGCAACGAAAGAGCCGAGGTAGGTTACACTAAACGGATCCATATACTTGATATCCTTTTTTAAGCGCCAACGATTTTAATATCGCTGTTGGGCTCCACGTTAACTGTTTTTTTCTTGCGAATGTAATTGGAAACCAGATCATAAATGGCGGGGCCTTCGGTTCCTTCGTTTACCGATGCCCAACCGCCAACCGTATATGATTTGCTTGCGTTAATGGCTTCACCCGATGAAAGAAGCGTCATATCAGAAATGCGGCTTCCCATTTTATTGTGGATGTCGATGCGGTATCCCATACCGCCAACCCGCACCATATCGCCGCCCTGTTGGTAATAAGGGTCAACATTGAACAGGTTATCGGCAACATCTTCTAAAATAAGTTTAAGGTTTTCACCCGTCATCTCATTGCGATAAACATTGGGATATGTAATTGATGTTTGGGTGTAAACATCATCAACCGTTATGTCTTGACCGGGAAGTATGGATGCACCCCAACGGAAACCTGGCGATAGGGCAATTTGCGTATCGCGTTCTTGCATGATGGCATCACAAATCAAATCATCAAAGGTACCATTAAAATTACCACGACGATATAATAGCGATTCTGATTTTCCCAATACTTCGGAAATTACACCTTGGTGTGGTTTGCGTATTTTTTCCACCACGGCCGCGATTTCTGGATCGGGGGTAATGGCATCGGAAAAAACAGGCATCAGTTTGTAACGATAGCTGTTTATTTTCTTGTTCTGGATATCAAGATCAAGACGGCCAAGGAATTTTCCATGTGATCCGGTGGCAACCAATAGTGTGTTGTTTACTTCTATCACGCCGGGGATGGCATCATGGGTATGCCCGGTCAGAATAACGTCAATACCATTAACTCGGCTTGCCATTTTGCGATCAACATCAAAACCGTTGTGGCTAGCAAGAACAACAATGTCAGCGCCATTCGCGCGCGCGGCATCAACATTTTCTTGTACCATTTCTTCATTCACACCAAACGACCAATCGGGGATCATGTAGCGTGGGTTGGCAACAGGGGTGTAGGGGAATGCTTGGCCGACAACAGCTATTTTTACCCCACCGCGATCAAAAAATGCGGTGGATTCAAAAACCCGTTCTTGCCATTCGTTGTCTTTTACGTTGCCCGCCAAAAATGGGAAGTTTAGTTTTTTAATTAGCTCTTGTACCCGTTCGGCACCATAGGTGAATTCCCAATGCGGTACCATCACATCAACCCCAAGCGCGTTCATGGCATCAACCATGTCTTCACCTTTAGTTTGTAGCGATGTGTAAGACCCTTGCCATGTATCACCACAATCAATCAACAATGTGTTGCTGGGGCGCTCAGCACGAATGGCTTTTATAAGTGTGGCCATATGGGCAAGACCACCAATGCGGCCATACTCTTTGCCTAACATTGAAAAATCTACGCTGGAAAATGCGTATGCTTCGGGTGTACCAGCCTTAAGCCCAAAGTTTTTAAGGAATGCTTCACCGGTAAGGTGCGGGGGTAGGCCGTGTACTTCACCAACACCTAGGTTAACTGATGGTTCACGAAAATAAAGTGGCATCAATTGGGCGTGTATATCGGTAAAGTTGAGAAGCGTAACCTGGCCGACAGAATCAAATTCAAGCAGTTTTTCTTGGGTAATGGTT
>JAOUJU010000101.1 GCA_029883045.1 Rhodospirillaceae bacterium | reverse complement strand
CTTGGTCCAGCGGAGTTCCTGTGGGGGTGGTGTGCGCGAAAGAAATGGTCTTTTTTTCAGCCCAGCGCAAGGGGTTACAACAGATACTACACATAAAATACCACCCAGGCACGGCCCCAGATGAATAAAGAGGCCCACAAAAAAGCCAAGGTTTAAGTAAAATAATAAAAAACAGCCTAAATGGCCCGCAAGGGCTTGCAAACTATCATACTTGGCGTATTATCGCGCCGCTTTGCAGGGTTGAGCGGGCGTAGCTCAGTGGTAGAGCATCTCGTTGCCAACGAGAATGTCGAGAGTTCGAATCTCTTCGCCCGCTCCAAACCCCCCTCACACCATTGGATAGGTTAAATCCGGTGCAATGCTGAGGGGGTTAATTCCCGGAAAATCAAGCAATATTAGCTAGCTATGGACGGTTGGGCCTTAGGTTTTGAGCCTTGTATTTTGAGGCTGGGTTTTTGAAGCTTGGGCGCTGGACCCTCACATCTCCAAGATGGCGCTTTGCATAGCCAGCGCCACCACCGCCAGAAATAAGAAAACCGTTGTAATTCCGAAACTGAAAAAAACGTTTCCAGCCGTAAGCACGGGGTGTTTGGCGCGTTCTTCGCTTATGCGCTGGGGGCTGCGCTGCTCGCCTCCGGCAACTAAGGTTAAATAAAAACGCTTGCCGAAAAAAGGCAGTGAAAAACGAAAATTTATCGGATGGCTTTTCCACCCACCTTGTTTTTGGATTGGTTCTTCGTTGGCACTTATGGTGTCCATTTTTCAGATCCTTCCTGTTTTTAGCTCTCGGTGCAGCCCTTGAAACAATATGCATCTGGCGGCCATTTTTGGCTCTATCCATTAGGGCATCACAAATGGTTGCACGGGTACGCGAATGCGGTCAACGCTGCGGTGATCACTTTTTTGAAAGCCTAGGGAATCTGGGAAAAAACAAATGAATTATTTGTAATTTTCATAAAAGGTATTAGCTTCTCAATGGGGCTGAATTAAGGGATGGGTTTTATGACTAGACTTAAGCCAACTAAGCCAACTAAACCAACGGTAGGAATTGTTGATAAAATTATCAGCAATAAAATAAGCGGTGATAAATCATTTTCCGGGGACCCCAAGACTAGGGAAAATTTTCTGCGCCATTATTTTTCCGGACTATCAATAGATGACCTAAGCGTTAGAAAAGAAAAAGATCTTTGTGCCGCAGCGCTGCACCACTTTAAAACTGCAAAAAAACGCCTGCCCGGGCAGGCGCTGATAAATGCATTTAATCCCGATCCAAAAAAAAATGGATGGAAATCAGAACGTTCAATCATACAAATAGTAACTGGTGATAAACCGTTTTTGCTCGATTCCATTACGGCTGAACTTAACCGTTGTTCAGTCGGCATACACTTGGCTATTCATCCTGTTGTTTTTGTGAAGCGTTCACATAAAGGCGAATTAGAACAAATTACTTTTGATAAGAACGTAAACAACGATAATTTTGTTGCCGAATCTTTAATTCATATTGAAATTAGTAAATTACCAAAAGAAGGCCTCGATGAAATAAAAACCAACTTGGCTTCGGTTCTTGGTGAAATAAGCCTTGCGGTTAGCGATTGGAAAAACATGCGCGGCCAGCTTGGCACGCTGGTTGATGAGCTAGAGGCACTAAGAAGCAAATTACCAGAAGAAACTGCAAACGAAGCAAAAGATTTTTTGCGCTGGCTGCACAACGATAACTTTACGTTTCTTGGGTTTAGGGAATATGAATTTTTAGGAAATGGTTCATCCGCCAAGGTAAAAATAAACGAAAGTGTGGCACTTGGTATTTTGCGTGACCACGAGCGTGTTGCCTTTAATGAAATACGTAACCTTCATAAAATGCCGCCACAGGTGCGCAAATTTATCAAGGGCGGCGATATACTGACGGTTAATAAAACCAACTCACTTTCGCGCGTTCATCGTTCGGTGCAGATGGATTCAATTGGAATAAAAAAATACGACGTTAATGGTCGGGTGGTTGGCCAGCGTTTGTTTGTGGGGCTGTTTACTGCAGGGGTTTATTCAAATAGCGCACGCGAAGTACCATTGTTAAAAAATAAAATCGAACGGGTTTTTGCTAGCGCTGATCTAATGCCGCTATCACATGACGGCAAGGCATTATTAAATATTTTAGAAACCTATCCCCGCGATGAACTGTTTCAAATTTCTGATGAACGACTGCTGGAAATAAGCCTTGGCGTATTGCGTTTACAAGACAGACAAAAAGTTGCTTTGTTTATTCGTTTTGATGATTTTGAACGCTTTGCCAGCTGCCTTGTTTATGTTCCGCGCGACAGGTATTCAACCGATTTACGCCTTAGAATCCAACACATTCTAGAGGTTGCCTTGGGCGGTGAAGTAACCGCACATTACGCCCAACTGGGTGAACAAGCGTTGGCGCGCCTGCATGTGGTAATAAAAACAACGCCGGGAAAAATTCCCACATATGACGAATGCAAAATCGAAGCAGAACTGCGCGAAGAATCTCGCACTTGGGGTGATAAAATTATTGATGCGCTGATAGAAAAATTCGGCGAAGAAAAAGGCGCGCGTTTAGGTACAATCTATAGCGGCGCATTTGATGCTGGTTATCGCCAGCGTTTTTCCCCCACCACATCAATAAGCGACATCGAAATGGTTGAACGCGCACTTAGCACGGGCAACATAGCGCTTAATCTTGAAAGCGCAGAAAGTAAAATTTCCAGCGCCAATGATGGCAACAATGACGTCAAACTACGCTTCAAGGTTTATCACCCAGCTAGCCCAGTAACGCTATCTGGCATATTGCCCATGTTAGAAGATTTTGGTCTTAACGTGATTGAGGAAGTTCCCCACCGCATTCACCCCAAAGATGCCAACA
Source organism: Rhodospirillaceae bacterium (assembly GCA_029883045.1). Taxonomy (GTDB): domain Bacteria; phylum Pseudomonadota; class Alphaproteobacteria; order Rhodospirillales; family Magnetovibrionaceae; genus DAOVVL01. Next base: position 3,571 of record JAOUJU010000101.1, on the reverse strand, counting down.
GTTACATTTCTATGCATGACTTTGGCCTTAGTACAAAAAATAAAATGGGCCCAGTAGCCAAGGATACAAGCAATAAATTTCACAGCGCATTTGAAAAAGTATGGCTGGGCGAAATGGAAAGTGACCGGCTTAACGCTTTGGTGCTGTTTGCTGGGTTGGAGTGGCGCGAAATAACCATATTGCGCACGTTCGTAAAATATTTACGTCAAACAAGAATCAGTTTTTCCGAAGATTACATGGCTGAAACCTTGGTGGAAAATGCACGCATAACCAAGGGCATTGTCGAAATGTTCAAGGCCCGGTTTGAATTGCCAGTAGGCAAAAAAATAACCGCCGACATGGTAAAAAAAGCACAAGCAAAATATACACGCATCAAGAAAAGCATAACCAACATGTTAGACGATGTTGAAAGTGCTGATCAAGATAGGATCCTCAGGCGTTTTATGAATTTAGTAGATGCATCGCTTAGAACAAATTTTTATCAAAACGCTGGCGATGGAAAAGAAAAATCATATTTATCTATCAAATTTTCTTCGCACCTTATCGAAGAATTACCATTACCACGACCTATGTTTGAAATATTTGTTTATTCGCCAGACGTTGAAGGCATACACCTGCGCTTTGGCAAGGTTGCACGCGGTGGTTTGCGTTGGTCGGATCGACGCGAAGATTTTAGAACAGAAGTTTTAGGTTTGGTAAAAGCCCAGCAGGTAAAAAATTCAGTCATCGTTCCAGTTGGATCAAAAGGCGGCTTTGTGGTAAAGCGCCCACCATCGGGTGGGCGTGATGAATTTCTGGCCCATGGAATTGAATGTTATAAAACATTTATTCGTGGCCTTTTGGATTTGACCGATAATTTTGCCCCCAGCGGGCGGGTGGTTCCACCAAGCGATGTTATGCGTCATGACGATGATGACCCTTATTTGGTGGTGGCCGCCGACAAAGGAACCGCAACTTTTTCCGACATCGCCAATTCGGTATCGCTTGAATACGGTTTTTGGTTGGGCGATGCCTTTGCTTCGGGCGGTTCGGTTGGCTATGACCACAAAAAAATGGGCATTACCGCACGTGGCGGCTGGGAATCGGTAAAACGCCATTTCCGCGAAATGGATATTGATACCCAATCACAAGATTTTACCGTTACCGGGGTCGGCGATATGTCGGGTGATGTTTTTGGTAATGGCATGTTGTTATCACCACACATTAGGTTGGTGGCGGCGTTTAACCACATACACATTTTTGTAGATCCCAATCCAGATAGCAAAAAAACCTTTGCCGAGCGCAAACGTTTGTTCAGCTTGGCCCGTTCCGGGTGGAACGATTACAACCCTAAGCTAATTTCACGCGGCGGTGGGGTGTTTGAACGTAAATCCAAATGGATAAACCTAAGCCCCGAAATGCAAAAAATGTTTTCTTCCACAGCTGAGCGGGTTACGCCCAATGAATTGATGGGCATGATATTAACCCACGATGCCGATCTTATGTGGTTTGGTGGAATTGGCACGTATATTAAAAGCAGCCATGAAAGCAACGTTGATGCCGGCGATCGTGGTAACGATGCAATTCGTATTGATGCACGCAATGTTCGGGCCCGGGTAATTGGCGAAGGGGCAAATCTAGGCATTACTCAACGCGGGCGAATTGAATGTGCATTAAATGGCATTAGATTAAATACCGATTCGGTTGATAATTCAGCCGGGGTTGATTGTTCGGATCATGAAGTAAATATAAAAATATTGCTCGACCAATTGGTGGCGGCAAAAAAATTGACCGAACAGGGCCGCAACAAATTGTTAGAAAAAATGACCGACGAAGTTGGCCAGTTAGTGCTTCGGGATAATTATCTACAAACGCAGGCCATGTCTGTTATTCAATCGCGCGGAATAAGCCTAGTTGATCATCAAATTCGCTTGATGCGTAGCCTTGAAAAAACCGGGCGGTTAAATCGAACGGTGGAATTCTTGCCCGATGATGAAACCCTGATGGAACGCGCATCGGCAGGGCACGGCCTGACCCGACCCGAAATATCGGTGTTGTTGTCATATTCAAAAATATGGCTTTACGATGAATTACTGGCAAGCCGCCTTCCCGATAGTGAATATCTAAAATCTGATTTGATAAATTATTTTCCCGCACCACTGCGGATTAAATATAGCGATGCTATTTCTAGCCATCGTTTGCACCGGGAAATAGCGGCAACGTGCGTTACTAATTCTATTGTTAACCGGGTTGGCGGCACTTTTGTTACCCAGTTGCAGGAAAAAACCGGGATGCGCCCATTCGAAATTGCTTCGGCTTATATAATTGTGCGCGAGATTTTTTCGGTACGTGACCTGTGGCAGCAAATAGAAGCGCTAGATAACAAAGTTCCGGCGCAAACCCAAATCGCCATGCTGCAAGATATAAATGCGCTTCTCGGTCGCACCACCGCATGGGCGCTGCGCAACCTTGACTTGGGCTCAATCGGTACGCAGGTAAAATTGCTTTCCAATGATATGAAAACACTGGCCAAGGGCATGGAAGCGACCATACCCAGTTTTTATCGTGACGATTTAAACAAACGCGCACAAAGATATATTGACGAGGGCGTGCCCAAAGCAATAGCCAACAGCGTTGCCGGCATGGTCAATCTTGCGTCTGGGCCTGATATTATTCGTCTGGTGCAAAGCCATAAATTGCCGGTGCATAAAGTAGGCAGGCTTTATTTTGAAGTTGGCGCGCGGTTCCGTCTGGGGCGTTTGCGTGGAGCCTGCGAAGGGCTGGAAAGCCAAAGCCATTGGCAAAAATTGGCGGTTGGCGCACTGATAGATGATTTATTTCAGCTACAAGCGCAAATAACCAGCAATGTTTTAACCGCCTCTAAGGGGGAGCTTGATCCGAAAAAAGCCATACCGGCATGGACCAAAGCCCACCAAAGTGCGGTTGAACGGGCGGATCAGTTGCTTGGCGAGCTACGCAATAGCGACATCAACGACATATCAATGATTGCGGTGGCGACCCAATCATTGCGCGCCTTGGCGGAAGATAGCGTATGAGCTTGCCCAACATTGGCGCGCCTGGTCTCAGGCGGGCACGCATTAGTTGGGCGTTTTATGATTGGGCTAATTCAGCTTTTCCAACTGTAATAATAACTTTTGTTTTTGCCGCATATTTTACCAAGGCGGTTGGCGCCGACCCAGTTAGCGCCACCGGCGATTGGGGTATGGCGATGGCGCTATCGGCCCTTGCGGTTGCTATTATGGGCCCAGTGTTAGGCGCCGTTGGCGACCTTGGCGGTAGGCGCAAGCCGTGGCTTTTATTTTTTACCTATGCTTGCGCTATTGCCACGGCACTGTTGTGGTTTGTTGAACCCGACCCAGCATGGGCGTTGTATGCGTTAGTGCTGGTTGGTTTTGCCAACTTTGCATTTGAAATGGGGGTTGTCTTTTACAATTCCATGTTGCCATCGCTGGCGGATAAAAAAATTATGGGCCGGGTTTCCGGATGGGCCTGGGGTTTTGGTTATGGCGGTGGATTGTCTTGTCTTGCGCTTGTGTTGGTTGCGCTGGTGCAAACAGATAGCCCGTTATTT
>JAOUJU010000090.1 GCA_029883045.1 Rhodospirillaceae bacterium | reverse complement strand
AAACTGGGAACGGTTGATGATAAAATGGACCGCGTGCAAGCCTTGGGCGCAAGCATTGCCGATTTTATCCCCGGTGCAGATAAAAATGCCGTGCGTTCGGCAGCCCGCCTTGCCAAATGTGATTTGGTTTCCGGCATGGTTGGCGAACTGCCTGAAATTCAGGGAATTATGGGGCGTTATTTAGCGTTAAACGATGGCGAAAGCGCGGATGTGGCAAATGCCATTGCCGAACATTATTCCCCATTGGGCCCGAACGATAACTGCCCGACCGCGCCCGTTTCGGTGGCGGTGGCACTGGCAGATAAAATTGACACATTGGTTGGTTTTTGGACCATTGATGAAAAACCCACCGGATCAAAAGACCCGTTTGCGCTTCGTCGTGCGGCATTGGGGGTAATTCGGTTGATTGTTGAAAATAAACTTCGTCTGAACCTTAAAAAAGTGTTCGAAATTGCAGGCGGTAAAACAATTGCCTATGATTTGATTTCATTTTTTGCCGAGCGTTTGAAAGTCCACCTTAAATCCGAAGGTGTGCGCCATGATTTGATTGACGCGGTTATGTCAGCAGGGGACGAAGATGACCTTGTTCGTTTGTTGGCCCGGGTTGATGCGCTATCAGGCTTTGTTAAAACCGATGACGGTGCCAATTTGTTGGCCGCGCACAAACGTGCCGCCAACATATTAAAAATTGAAGAAAAGAAAGATGGCGTATCTTATGGCGATGCGCCTGATGGTAATGCGTTGGAACAGGAAGAAGAAAAGTTGCTTAATTCAACCCTATTAGATAGCAAAAACAATACCGCACCGTTGCTTGATGCTGAAAAATTCGAAGACGCCATGTCCCATCTGGCCAAGCTGCGCCCAGTGGTTGATAGGTTTTTTGATAACGTTACCGTTAATGCCGATGATAAAAACCTCAGGGTAAACCGCCTAAGGTTGCTGTCGGGCATGGTTGTGACCATGAACCAAATAGCAGACTTTTCAAAGATCGAAGGATAAGGGCTAAAGAAAAAATGGCAAAGTCGGGTGAAAAATTAGTTTATGCATTCGGCGGTGGCGAGGCCGACGGCCGCGCCGACATGAAAGCATTGCTTGGTGGCAAGGGCGCAAACTTGGCCGAAATGTGCGCGCTCGGCCTGCCGGTACCACCGGGCTTTACCATCACCACCGAAGTCTGCACATATTTTACCAAACATAGCGGGCAATACCCCAAAGCCTTAGCCAAAGAAGTCGATGCACAGATAAAAATTCTACAAACCGAAATGAACGCTGGTTTTGGCACACCAACTGCCAATGGTAACGTGTTGCTGCTTTCCATTCGTTCCGGCGGCAGGGCATCCATGCCCGGCATGATGGATACCGTGCTTAACCTTGGGCTTAATTTACAAACCGTGGCAGCGTTGGCAAAACAAAGCGGTGATGATCGTTTTGCCTATGACAGCTATCGCCGCTTTATTCAAATGTATGGCGACGTAGTTATGAATGTTGCGCACCATCATTTTGAAGACGTCTTAGAAGATTTCAAAATGGAAAATAATTACCGTCTTGATACGGAATTATCGTCTGATGACTGGAAAATTCTTGTACCTAAATATTTGGCCGTGGCCGAAAGTCAGTCGGGCAAACCATTTCCCCAAGACCCGATGGAACAGCTATGGGGTGCTATCACTGCGGTATTTAACAGTTGGATGAACCAGCGCGCAATAACGTATCGCGGTTTGCACAATATTCCCGAAAGCTGGGGCACGGCGGTTAATGTGCAGGCAATGGTGTTTGGCAACATGGGCGAAACATCGGCAACGGGCGTTTGTTTTACCCGCAACCCATCAACTGGTGATGCACATTATTACGGCGAATATTTAATAAACGCCCAAGGCGAAGATGTGGTTGCTGGAATACGCACCCCACAGCCGCTAACCATTTTGGAAAAAAAGACATCATCATCTGATCTTCCGTCGTTGGAAGAGCTAATGCCCGATGCATATGCTGATCTTTTGCAAATTAAAGACAAGCTGGAAAAACATTTCACCGATATGCAAGATATGGAATTTACCGTCCAACAGGGCAAACTGTGGATGTTGCAAACCCGTACCGGAAAGCGCACCGCCAAGGCTGCATTAAAAATTGCGGTTGATATGAAACAAGAAGGCCTAATTGATAAGACCGAGGCAATTCGCCGGGTTGACCCCGAGCAAATAAACCAACTGTTACACCCCATGCTTGACCCCGATGCCGAATGTGAAATTATCGGAACTGGTCTTCCCGCATCACCCGGTGCAGCGTCGGGCCGGGTTGTGTTTACATCATCCGATGCCGAAGCATGGGTGGCTAAGGGCGAAAAAGTAATTCTGGCGCGCATTGAAACCAGCCCCGAAGATATCGGTGGTATGCATGTATCAGAAGGCATTGTCACCACGCGCGGCGGCATGACTAGCCATGCAGCCGTGGTTGCGCGTGGCATGGGTAAACCGTGCGTGTCTGGTGCGGGCGGGGTTCGTATTGACGTAACCAAAAAAACCATGTCGGCGCTGGGCGTTACCATGGTTGAGGGCGACATGGTAACCATAGATGGGGCCAGTGGACGAATAATAAAAGGTGTGGTGCCGACGGTTGATCCCGAACTGGGCGGTGATTTTTCAAAATTGATGAAATGGGCTGATGGGGTTCGCACCCTTAAAATTCGCGCCAATGCCGAAACCCCAGAAGATGCCGCAGTCGCACGCAATTTTGGGGCCGAGGGAATTGGCCTATGTCGGACCGAACACATGTTTTTTGAGCCAACCCGCATAATGCATATGCGCGAAATGATATTGGCCGATTGCGAACAATCACGCAGAACTGCATTAGATAAACTATTGCCCCATCAGAAAAAAGATTTTCTAGAACTGTTTCGCATAATGGAAGGGTTGCCAGTAACCGTACGCTTGCTTGACCCGCCATTGCATGAATTTTTGCCCACTCGGAAAGAAGACATTAAAGCGGTAGCAAATGATTTGGGCGTTAAAGAAGAAGAAATAGAAGCGCGCATAGTGCAACTGCACGAATTCAACCCCATGCTTGGTCATCGTGGATGTCGCCTTGGTATTACCTATCCTGAAATATACGAGGTTCAGACCCGCGCAATTTTTGAGGCAGCGTGCGAGCTGACAAAAGAAAAAATAAAAGTAAAACCTGAAATAATGATACCGCTTATTGCCACGTTAAATGAATTTTCAATTCTTAAAAAATTGGTGGATAAAATTGCTGCCGAGGTAATGGAAAAAACAGGTGTGAATGTCAGCTATATTGTTGGCACTATGATTGAACTTCCTCGTGCGGCGCTGGCTGCTGGGGAAATTGCCAAGGAAGCGGAATTTTTTAGTTTCGGAACAAACGATCTTACGCAAACAACCTATGGCCTATCGCGTGATGATTCAGGAAGATTTATCGGTATTTATCGCGAGAAGGGTGTAATTGAAGCCGACCCATTTGTAACTATTGATACCGAATACGTAGGCGAGCTTGTTAAAATAGGAAGCGAACGTGGGCGCGCAGAAAACAGTAACCTGCATATTGGTATATGCGGTGAACATGGCGGCGATCCTGATTCTATTCGTTTCTTCCATAAAATCGGTCTGGACTATGTATCTTGTTCGCCCTACCGTGTTCCCATCGCGAGACTAGCTGCGGCCCAAGCGGCGCTTGGTGTAGAGGTAAAATCAAACGCATAATGGGCCACCTTAATTAAATGCACAAAACCCCACTTAAAATATTGTTTCTGTGTACCGGAAATTCAGCCCGTTCAATAATGGCCGAAGCGTTACTTAACTATTATGGCCAAGGGCGGTTTGAAGCATATAGCGCAGGCAGCAACCCGGTTGGAGAGGTGAACCCATTTGTTGTGGAAACCCTCAATGATGTCAGAATTTCAACAGCTGGTTTGAGATCAAAAAGCTGGGATGAATTTGCTAGCGCACGCGCGCCCATCTTGGATGTGGTAATAACGGTTTGTGATAATGCGGCAAAGGAAAAATGCCCTATTTGGTATTCGGCGCCCATACATCTGCATTGGGGCTTTGCTGATCCGGCGGCGGTTGAGGGCCCTGAAATTGCCAAACGTTATGAAACCAGACGGGTTTATTCAGACATTGAATCGCAAATAAGAAAACTTATAGCATTACCAATTGAGGGGCTAACTCCACAGCAGTTGGATATTCAGCTTCGCGCCATAGCCCCCAGATAATTAGACAAGATCACCGCAAACAATCAACGGCGCATTAATATAGTCCACTCATCAAGCGGATAATCGTCCACTACTTCTACGTTGGGCGTAAGGGTTTTGGCATAATCAACCATATCGTTCAGATCGGCATAATAAAGATCCAAAAGCCTAGATTCTGATCCGGCATCTAGCATATTAAATGCCAACCCTTTTTTAGTGTTTTGCCACAAAAGACGTATGCTGGAACGCACATAATCGCGCCACATATTTTGCTTTGCACCAAGGAACATATTAAATGTTCCCGAAACGAATGAATAATCCGCAATTTCGGTCGCAAGCGGACTGTGGGAAAATACGGCACGTGTGTCATGGTTGCGTATGCGTGCGGCATCAATCATTTCTAATGAAATATCGTAACCAAAATATTTGCTGGTGTTCATAATTGGTGAATCTTTAAGCATTTCGAAAAATGCACCATAACCGCAGCCAAGATCGTTTATTGATATGCCGCCACCTAGGTCAGCCCCGTCAATAATCTGGAGCAATATTTCATAGCGAAGGGCTTGTCCTTCTTGGTTTTTCCAGAAAACTCCACCAGCAGTTGGCCCGCACTCTTTCAGGCGGTGGTCATAAACCTGCCCAATAAGTTCCAGCAGATCACCCAGATCGCTGGGCGGCTGAATTGTTGATTCGGATATCCCCATCGGTTAGCGTTCCCCATAATAGGCGTATAGCATAGCAAAAACAGCTTAACAGCAGAGCCTGCCCGTGAACAGTATATGCTTTTGTTGGCTTATTCCGGTTTGCGGATAACCATCCATTCGGGGATAGCTGGTTTTAGGTGGGCCGTGCCTGCAATCAGGGGGCTTTCATCGTTAAGATTTTCCACCCTAATAAGAGCAAGGCCAACATCGGCTTCGCTTGATTTCATTTCGCCGACTTCGCGCTCATCGCACATTATTGGTGTTCCGGCTTCAGGGGTGGGGCCATCAATTGATACCGGAACCAGCCTTTTTTTCACTAGCCCGCGATATCGTGTTCTGGCGGTCACTTCTTGGCCGATATAACACCCCTTTTCAAAGGACACCCCGCCTAATTCTTCAAAACCGTTTTCTAACAACAGCGCCCTATCAATCGTCAAGTCGCGGCTGCCATCGGGAAGGCCAAGCTTAATACGCAAATAATTGTATGGCCCAATATCCGTGGCGGATTGAAAACCAGCACCAAGCAGCGCATCAACGGCAATTTGTTCTGGCGCTATTACCCGTGCACCAATTTTTTCTGTTCGCGGATCAATAAACGCAACGCCACCGGCAAATTGTACGGTTGATCCGGGCGAAGGTGTCATGCCAATGGCATTTTCAAAACCATCACCCAATACAACAAAAACCGAAAGGTTATTTGTTTCATCAGAAATTTTTACCTGCGCTTTTAATTTAAACATGACAAGTTTTTTAAGAAATTCACTTAATCGTTCACGCTCGCAATCTAGAATAAGCGCGTCATCAGCTTCACATATAAAAAAATCATAAAGGTACTTGCCCTGGGGGCTAAGAAATGCAGACCAGATGGCGTTTTCGGCGGTTACGGCTTGTACATCTCCGGAAACCAATCCTTGAAGAAATTCGCGGGCATCAGGCCCGGAGATTTTAATGATTCCCCTGTTGTTTAATGGGGCGAAAGATAAATTGCTCATTTGATATGCTATCCTTGAGGATGTGATGGTATGGCAAAAGTGGGGTATTTGGATGGCGATAGCAAGCCCCGGCATGAAATTTTGTCCAACGGACATTGTTCCTGCATCTATTGTAGTAGTATTTGGCTTATATTTGATAAGTGCCTATGCAAGGCCCCCTAGCGTTCGTATAAAGTTAGTTAATATGCCAATTATATGGCACTTATATAAGCGGCGCATACCGCATTTATTGAGGGTCTAAGCCTTAAAATTATGAGAATACTATTTATTACATCCACCCGAATAGGTGACGGCGTTATCTCCACCGGGATTCTTGGTCATTTAATTGAGAATAATCCCGGCGCACGCATCACCGTGGTTTGCGGGCCCATAGCCAAAGACCTGTTTGAAGGGGTTCCGGGTTTAGATGAATTAATAGTGCTGAATAAAAAACCGTACTCTCTGCACTGGTTGGAAATGTGGGCTAAATCTATCGGCAAAGTATGGGACGTTGTGGTTGATTTGCGAAATGCACCATTAAGCGCTTTGCTGTTTAGTAAAAAACAATACCATCTCGGCCGCGCGACAAAAAATAATGTTAATCGCGTTAAGGCTCTTGCTTCGATTTTTGATCTAGAAGAAAAACCACCCAAGCCACGGTTATGGTTGCGCGATGGTGATACTGAAAAAGCAGCCGAACTTATACCCGATGGCGGTCCGGTTATTGGCGTTGGCCCAAGCGCAAACTGGATAGGAAAAGTATGGGCACCAGAACGGTTTAGTGAATTGGCATTAAATCTTAGCGGTCCCGAGGGAATACTGCCCGGCGCACGAATTGCTGTGTTTGCACACGAAAGTGAACGCGAAATGGCTAGCCCGGTAATTGACGCGCTAATTAACGACGGTAGGGATGTAATAGACCTTGTTGGTACACATCATTTGTTATTGGTTTATGCTTGCTTAAAAAGATGCTCC
>JAOUJU010000089.1 GCA_029883045.1 Rhodospirillaceae bacterium | reverse complement strand
GGCAGAACGCGCAGGGATTAAGCGCGGTGATATAATTATGACCATCAGCGGTCATAAAATACAAACCCCGCAGGATTTACGTTTTCGCATTGCAACCCTTTCACCCGGGGGAGCGGTTGAAATAGGGATTTGGCGCAAACAGCGTGAAATATCCCTTAATCTTAAATTAGAAATTCCACCGGAAAATCCACCGCGTAATGAAACCTTGCTCGAAGGGCGAAATCCTATGGCAGGCGCAGTGGCGGCAAACTTGTCACCTGCTTTGGTTGATGAGCTGGGCTTACCGATGAACAACATAGCGGGCGTTATGATTACGAAGATTTTAAGAAATTCCAACGCCAGCAGTTTTGGTTTTGCCCCCGGCGATATATTAAAAGAAATAAACGGACAGTCTATTTCTAGCGTGAGTGATGTTGTGCGTATGCTTAAAGCCAATGCACGGTTATGGCGAATTACAATAAATCGTGGTGGGCGTGAACTTAGCGTGGCAATTAAATCATGACGTCGCTTTTTGAAACTCAGGCCCCGCGCCCGCTGGCCGATAAGCTCAGGCCGGTATCTCTTGATGTGGTAGTGGGGCAAGACCACTTGCTTGGAACTGACAGGCCAATCGGGCGAATGGTAACAAGCGGCAGGCTTTCATCGATGATTTTATGGGGCCCACCGGGCACCGGAAAAACAACAATTGCCCGCCTGTTAGCAGAACATACCAATCTTCATTTTGAACCGTTATCGGCCGTGTTTTCTGGTGTGGCTGATTTACGTAAAGTTTTTGAGGGTGCAAAAAATAGGCGGCGCGGTGGTCAGGGGACTTTGTTATTCATAGACGAAATTCACCGCTTTAATCGTGCGCAACAGGATGGTTTTTTACCCTACGTCGAGGATGGCACGGTAATTCTTGTTGGCGCTACTACGGAAAACCCTTCGTTTGAATTAAATGCAGCGCTTTTATCGCGCGCACAGGTTCTGGTTCTTAACCGTCTGGATGATGACGCACTGGAAAGCCTGTTGCTTAGCGCGGAAAAGGAAAGTGGAAAAAATATTCCTCTATTGCCAGAGGCTCGGGCATCGCTGCGCGCTATGGCTGATGGTGATGGCCGTTATTTATTGAACATGACAGAAGAAATCTTGGCGCTAGACACAGGCCCGGACGACACCCCACTTTCTACCAACGATCTTGCTCGGGTAGTGCAGCAACGTATGCCGCTTTACGATAAATCGCAAGAAGGGCATTACAACCTAATTTCTGCACTGCATAAATCGTTACGCGGATCAGATACCGATGCGGCACTTTACTGGTTTGCCAGAATGATAGCAGGCGGTGAAGACCCCAATTATATTGCTAGGCGTTTGGTGCGCTTTGCGGTTGAGGATATTGGCTTAGCCGACCCTAACGCACTAGTGCAGGCAAATGCAGCGTGGGATGCGTTTGACCGTCTTGGTAGCCCCGAAGGCGAGCTTGCCTTGGTGCAGTTGGTTATTTATTTGGGCTCTGCCCCAAAATCCAATGCTGCTTACCGGGCGGAATCAGCATCAAAACGTGATGCCATGCAAACGGGATCATTAATGCCGCCTATGCATATATTGAATGCACCCACCCAAATGATGAAGGATATGGGTTATTCCAAAGATTATGAATATGATCATGATGCCAAGGATGGTTTTTCCGGGCAGAATTATTTTCCCGACGATATGGCGCGGGCAAGCTATTATAAACCCAAAGACGTAGGATTTGAGCGTGAAATTAAAAAACGCCTTGAATACTGGAACAAGCTAAGATCCGAAAAAGGGGGCAAAAACTAATGTCGGTACAAATGGTTTTTTATGTTGGCCTTGGCGGTGCTATTGGGGCGATGGCACGGTTTCTAACCATGAGCGCAATTGGCCATTATTTTCACGGATCTTTTCCTTGGGGCACGTTTGCGGTCAACATTATTGGTTCTTTTGCGTTAGGCGCATTGCTTGAAATTATGGCTTTGCAGTGGTCACCGTCACCAGAACTGCGCGCACTTATGGTTGTTGGGGTGCTTGGTGCGTTTACAACATTTTCTACTTTTTCCATGGATCTTTATTATCTTTTAGACCGCGGTGAAATTGTGCATGGCGCGCTTTACGCAACAGGTTCAGTGCTGTTGTGTGTTGCTGGATTTTGGGCGGGAATGACGGCGTTTAGAACGGTGTTATCATAATGCCCGTTGAAATCATAACAATCTCTGATGAAGATTCCGAGCAACGATTAGACCGCTGGTTTAAACATCGCTATCCCGGAATTACCCAAGGCCGCTTACAAAAAATGTTGCGCGGCGGAAATATCAGGATAGATGGCAAGCGAGTAAAAGAAGCTGGAACTAGGTTGATTGCGGGCCAGCAGGTCAGGGTGCCACCGCTGGATGATGATGCATACAAAAAAAACGAAGCGGTTAGATCGTCACCGAAGGTAAGCATTGAAGATGAAAATGCGCTTGTTAATTCCATAATATACAAAGACCAACACGTATTGGTTATAGACAAACCAGCAGGTCTGGCGGTTCAGGGTGGCAGTGGTACTACGCGCCATCTTGATATGATGCTGGGCGCATTAACGTTAGATGCCAATGAGCGCCCACGTCTTGTCCATCGCCTTGATAAAGATACATCAGGTGTGTTGGTTTTGGCCCGCAACCGTAAAGCGGCAAAATTCTTAGGAAATGCCTTTCAGACTAAGGACGTAAGAAAGGCTTACTGGGCTATTGTTGTTGGTGTCCCAACTAAGCCGGAGGGAAAAATTGATCTTCCTCTTTCCAAAAAACAAGGCGGTAGTTCGGGCAATGAAAAAGTATGGGTTGATGAATATGAGGGTAAAAAAGCAATAACCCTATACCGGACAATCGAGGTAGCCGGAAAAAGTGCGGCATGGGTTGAGATGGAACCGATAACTGGCAGAACCCATCAATTGCGCGTTCATATGCTGGCATTGGGAACCCCCATACTGGGTGATGGTAAATACGGCGGTCAAGAAGCATTTTTAGGCGGCGCAGAAATTGCCAAACAATTACATCTTCATGCCAGAGCCATAAGTTTTCCTAACCCTGGCGGTGGTATGACGGTGGTTACGGCCAACCTACCAAAACATATGAAGGAAACTTGGGAATATTTTTCTTTTTACGAGAACGTTGCCAGCGACCCGTTTTCGCATGACGTGAAATAATTTTGCCTGAAAATCAGTTGTTTATTGAAACGATTTTAGCTCTATACTGAAACTGGGGCAGGCCATCATAATATCTTAGTTTTGCATGGGGCTGTATTGAATGCGCATTCTTTTTATTGAAGACAACCTTCGTTTAGCTACTCTAGTACGCAAGGGCATGGAAACCGAAGGTTTTACCGTAGATGCGTTTGGCACAATGGCCGATGCCGAAGTGGCAATTGATACCACCAATTATGACGCTGTAATTCTTGATTTAGGTTTGCCCGATGGCGATGGGCTCGATTTTATTAAATACATGCGTGATAATAAAAAAACATCTCCAGTACTAATTTTGACTGCACGCGATGGAATCGAAGACCGCGTAAAGGGTCTCAATTCCGGGGCTGATGATTATTTGTTAAAACCGTTTGCGATGGAAGAATTAACTGCACGTGTACGCGCATTACTGCGCCGACCTGATGGTGGGATAACTGTAAAATTAACATCGGGAAATATAAGTTTTGATACTACTTCGCGTGAGGTAATGATTGACGGTGAGGTTATTAAAATTTCACCCCGTGAAATGAGCGTGCTTGAACAGCTAATGCGTCGCGCTGGGCGGGTAGTCGCTAAGGATACAATCGAAAGCAAGCTTTATGGTTTTGGCGATGAGGTTTCGATAAATTCAGTTGAGGCAAATATATCTCGTTTGCGCAAACGCCTAGTTCAATCCAACGCATCTGTAAGCATTCATACGCTGCGCGGTATTGGCTATCTTCTTTCCGAACAGGAATAGGAATAGATTATGCCAAGATTTAATGTTTCAACCGTTCACAAAAGACTGCTATTTTTTACCTTTATTGGCTTCATCTTTATGTTTGTTTTTTCATTAAGCTGGGCATTTTTCATTAGACAGCAGTTGTTCATTATATTTGAAATACCAGAACCAATTATAAATTTACAGTTCTGGGTCTTTCCTGTGATGGCCGCAATATTTTCTGCAATTTCCATTATTGTTTTAATTTTTTTGGGCATGGGAATTACCCGTTATTGGTCGCAACGGGAAAAAGATTTGCAAGCTGGAAATGAGCGTCAACATTTTTTTGTTGCTGACGCCGCCCATGAACTGCGTACCCCGTTGACCGTATTGCGCGCCCAAATCGAAAGCATGGAAGATAAAAAAACAGCTTCAGCGTTGCTTGAAGATGTAGATAGAATTACGCATCTAGTTGAACAAATATTAGATAAATCCAGATTTGAAGTATTAAAAATTAAAAAGGGTGAAATATCCGATATTTCAGAGGTCTGTACCGACGTAGTTTCCTACGTTGCGCCACTGGTAATAAAAGACGGATGCATGATAGAATTGATTGGCGCAGAGAAGCCCGTATTGATAAATGGTAATTCGTTTGCACTTGGCCAAGCCGTAAAAAACCTTATTTCTAATGCCTCTAGATACTCAGCCCGCGGAACCATGATAACGGTTGAAGTGAATGATGGCGGAAAAATCAGTGTTATGGACCGGGGTAGGGGTATTCCGCCGGAAGAACGCGAGGCTATTTTTGAGCGTTTTCACCGAGCCGACAGGCGCGGTGGCGGTACCGGACTGGGCCTTGCTATTGTAAAAAGTGTGGCAGAGGCCCATGGCGGCAAGGTGACGATTGATGATACCCCTGGTGGGGGCTCAATATTTTCCATAACGATACCGCCTTTAAAAAATATAAAAAATAATCAATAAAAACAATTAGTTAATTGTTTAATTAGAGAATCTTCATATCTGTCAGGTAACTGTCAGCTACGGTATTCATATTTATCCCCATGTTATAGGCGATTCGCCATAGATGCTGGGGCTGATTAAAAATATGAAAAAAATCCTATTTATATTTACTTTATTTATGGCGATGTCCGCATTTGCTATCGGGTCCGCTGTTTCACCGTTGGCTAGCGAAACCGGGCAGGCTGGATCGGCTGTTGCCCATGAACAAGATATGGCCGCGGCACCGGCTTCTTTTTTGCAGATGGAAATAACCAGCACATGCACCGAAAAGGGTGCTTTGTTCAGAATAATAAACCGCGGTTCAAAATGGCCACGCAATGGTGTTTTGCATGTGTATTTTGCCGATGACCAGTCATCCATGACAAGGCGCAGCATGCGCCTCGCATCCAATCAAAAAGTTTCATTCGTGATATCCAACAACAAAAGCAGTGGGCGGCCTGTTGGAATGTGGATTGAGCCGCAATGGTACAAAAGAGAATTCGTTTATGATGCTAAATCAGACTGTTAAGGGGGCGCTTGGCAAAATAGCAGGAACATAAATAAAAGGATATTCCACGGCCCTGTCAGTGTCTGGCGCCCCAAATGGGCCTGTGGAATCTAGCCGTCGACCTAATCTAGCGTGGGCCGCCAGGTGTGGTCGGCGGCGACCTTTCAAAAAGGCCATGTATCCATCCCCCCGGATACATGGTCTTTTTTTGTCCCATTTTTTATTCTGGCGATGATACCCAAGGTGTTATGTTGGACGCTCTGGTGGGTTCGGTGCATTTTTATTCTAGATTATTGGGGCAATTATAAAAAAAGGTAGATATATGGCCGATCTTCGTTTGGCGGTATTTGATTGCGATGGAACACTGGTTGATAGCCAGCATTCTATTGTGCAGGCCATGTTTAGCGCCCTAGATGCCCATGGTTTGGAAATACCCGAAGCCCATCACGTTACCCGCATGGTCGGTCTGCCATTGGAGGTTGCCATATCGCGCCTTGTGCCAGATGCCGATGTGAAAATGTGTGCCGAATTGAGCGAAACCTACAAGTCTTCGTTTTATAAAATGCGCCAAAATGGAATGGTTGATGAACCGCTTTTCCCAGGAGTGGTTCAAGCCATTGAGCATTTGAAAAATAATGGCTGGCTATTGGGAATAGCCACCGGCAAGGCAAAACGCGGGCTTGTGGCAACACTGGACAAACACAATATATTAGAGCAATTCATAACCTGCCAGACGGCCGATTTAGCACAAGGTAAGCCACACCCCGATATGATGTTGCGCGCCATGGCGGAAACCGGGGTTGAGGCGCAAAATACAATAATGATAGGTGACACCACCTATGATATGGAAATGGCGATTAGCGCCAAAACTAGTGCGGTTGGGGTTGGCTGGGGGTATCATGAAAAGGATGAATTGCTTGAAGCGGGCGCAATAGGGGTTGCTGACAATACCGATGACCTAATAACAATGATTTTTAATATGGATAATGGTGAAGTTTTATCTAAATGAAAAAATACATAAAAATAATTGGTGCGTTTGCAGTTTTGTCCATTGCGATTATGGTTGGGACCGTTGTCGCCCTAAAAAATATTGATGTGAATAGTTTTAAAAATGAAATTACCGCTGAGCTAAAAAAGGCGACTGGTCGTGATGTTAAAATTGCTGGCGATCTAGGTTTAAGCGTATCGTTTAGCCCCAAACTAAGAGTAGAGGACGTTACTTTTGCTAATGCCCCATGGGGAAGCGAACCTGAAATGGTAACACTTGGTTTACTTGAGGCAAAAGTAAGCCTGCTGGCGTTAATTTCAGGAGAAATAAATATAAATTATTTAATTATTTCAGATATGGACCTTTTGTTAGAAACCGATGCAAAAGGGCACGCCAACTGGGATTTTCAGACAAAAAATAAATCCACCATAAATCAAAAAGAATCACCAACAAGCAAAGAACAGCTACCGACTGTGCGCGATATCAGGCTAAGAAATGTACGTGTTACCTATATTGACGGGGTACAAAAATCTAAATTCAGCGTAGCAATACCGCATATGAATTTAAGCTCTAAATCCGGCAATGATCCGGTGCGCGTTAACGTAAACGCTGAGCTAAACAGCGTTCCCCTTGATGTGGCTGCAACGATTGGCAGCTTT
>JAOUJU010000088.1 GCA_029883045.1 Rhodospirillaceae bacterium | reverse complement strand
CTCTTGAAACGGTGCAAGAAAAGGCAGATGGCCTATTAGATGAAACCATGAAAGCCCTTGATGGTGCATCAGAGCATCTGGCCGAGGCAACGGCCCAGCTAGAGCGTGCCGCCGCCCGGGTAGACCTTGACCCTAACGTGCTAGAACAAGCCGAAGAAAGGCTGTTTAAGTTACGCGCCCTTGCACGCAAGCATAATGTAGATGTTGATGGGTTGGCCCAGCTTTGCGAACAGTTGGCATCCCAGCTTGCGGCAATTACCGACGGGGGCAAACATATTGAACAGCTAAATCGGAACGAAATGGAGGCCAAGGCGGCATACGGTAGGGCGGCTGAAAAAATTTCAGCAGCCCGGAAAAAGGCGGCTAAAAACCTTGATGCTTCGGTTGCAGCTGAATTGAGCCCGTTAAAGCTTGGCAATGCGCGTTTTGTTACCAAGATCGAAAGCATGATTGATGATGAAAATTTGTGGAGTGTTAGCGGTTTTGACCGCGTCGCCTTTGAGGTAGCAACAAACCCCGGTACTTCGCCGGGGCCATTAAACCGTATAGCCTCGGGCGGTGAATTGGCACGTTTTATGTTGGCATTAAAGGTTGTTCTGGCCAAGGCCGACCCAGTTCCGACATTGGTTTTTGACGAAGTTGATGCCGGTATTGGTGGTGCGGTAGCAGACGCGGTTGGTCAACGACTTTCGGTGCTAAGCAAAGACGTTCAGGTGTTGGTGGTAACCCACAGCCCACAGGTAGCAGCACGTGGTGCCGGGCATTTGCGCATCAGCAAGGGCGGTAGTGGCGATGGCGATAGGGTTTCAACTAGGGTTGAGGTTTTAAACGATAAAAACCGGACGGATGAAATAGCCCGTATGTTAGCTGGTGAGCATATAACCAATGAGGCCCGCGCGGCGGCTGAAAGCCTGCTTAAAGGGGCGGTTGAATGAGCGCTAAAAAAAAGCAAACCTTGCGTGAGATTACACCTAAAGACCTAACTGCGGAACAGGCCGAAAAAGAACTAGACGCGCTGGCAAAGGAAATTACCGAACATGACAGGCATTACCATTTAAATGATGCCCCGGTAATAACTGACGCCGATTATGACAAACTGCAAAGACGCAATATCGAAATTGAAACCCTATTTCCGTTACTGGTGCGAACCGACAGCCCATCAAAAAAAGTTGGCGGGGAAATAAAATCAGGATTTAACAAGGTAAAGCATTCCCGCCCCATGCTTTCGCTCGGCAACGTATTTTCCAATGATGAATTGCAAGATTTTATTGATGGGGTCAGGCGTTTTTTAAAAGAATTGAAAGACGATGCCAAAGCCCCGCTTGAAATGGTGGCTGAACCAAAAATTGACGGGGTTTCAATTTCGCTAAGGTACGAAAGCGGTGTTTTAGTGCAGGCCGCCACCCGTGGCGATGGTGTCGAAGGCGAAGATGTAACAACCAACGCCAAAACCATTAACGATATACCGCAAAAAATAGATGGCGCACCCGATGTTCTTGAGGTTCGTGGCGAAGTTTACATGACCAAGTCAGATTTTGCCGAACTTAACAAAACACAAGAAAAAACCGGGGGCAAAATTTTTGCCAATCCGCGCAATGCCGCCGCTGGCTCGTTACGTCAACTTGATAGTGCAATCACTAAAGAGCGCCCCCTCAGTTTTTTTGCTTATGCATGGGGTGATGTTTCTTCCATGCCGTGGGATACCCAATGGGGTTATCTTGAGCATTTAAAAAAATGGGGTTTTAAGGTCAACCCGTTGGCGAAGTTGTGCCCTGACATTGCGGCACTTTTAGCAAATTATGATAAAATAGGTCACCAACGCGCGACTTTGCCCTATGACATTGACGGCGTTGTTTACAAAATAAATCGCCTAGATTGGCAAGAACGCCTTGGCTTTGTTGCCCGTTCCCCCCGTTGGGCGGTGGCGCATAAGTTTCCGGCAGAAAAAGCCGAAACCATTTTAAATAAAATAACCGTTCAGGTTGGTCGCACCGGGGTGTTGACCCCCGTGGCTGAACTTGAACCCATAACCGTTGGCGGTGTGGTGGTCAGTCGCGCTACCTTGCACAATGCCGATTATATTACTGAGCTTGATATCCGCGAAGGTGACCGCGTAACAATACAGCGCGCTGGCGACGTTATTCCGCAGGTGGTCGAGGTAATAAAAGATAAAAACCACGGTTCACGAAAAAAATACAACTTCCCGGAAAAATGCCCAGAATGCGCGGCCCATGCGGTGCGCGAAAAGGGCGAGGCCGCAACCCGATGCACCGGGGGGCTTACCTGTCCGGCGCAGGCGGGCGAACGGTTAAAGCATTTTGTTTCACGTGACGCATTTGATATCGAAGGTTTTGGCACAAAACATATTAAAAGTTTTTTTGCCGACGGTCTTATTAAATCGCCCGCCGATATATTTCACCTTAAGCCAGCCGATTTAAACGGGCGCGAAGGGTGGAAGGAAAAATCCATAACTAACCTTATGGCCGCCATAAATGAGCGCAGGCAAATAGAAATGCCACGTTTTGTTTACGCCTTGGGTATAAACCAGGTGGGCCAAGCTACGGCAAGGCTACTTTCTAAAACTTACACCTCATTTGCCTCGCTCAGAAAGGCGATGGAGGGTGCGCAAACAATTGGTTCTGATGCCATGGAAGAATTGCTGTCTATTGATGGTATTGGTAAATCTATGGCCGACGATATTATCGAATTTTTTAAAGAACCCCATAACCAAAAGGTCTTGGATGAATTGCTTAAGAATATAACGGTGACAGATTTTGTCGCTCCCGATACATCATCTTCAAAGGTGGCGGGTAAAACGGTGGTTTTTACTGGAACCCTTGAAACCATGACCAGACCGGAAGCTAAAGCAAGCGCAGAGGCTTTAGGCGCTAGGGTTTCTGGCTCGGTTTCTAAAAAAACCGATTACGTGGTGGCTGGGTTGGCAGCTGGATCAAAGGAAAAACGAGCCCGCGAGTTAGGGGTTATGGTATTGAGCGAAGAAGAATGGCATAATCTGGTGGGGGGGAAATAATTATGCTGAAAATTGCTATGGTGCCTGTTGTATTGCTGCTTGGTGGCTGTGTTCAGTCGACTGAAATGAAGGCACCCGATGCGGTTCCAGTGGTTGGTGTAACCACCACCGTGAAATCATCTTTTTATGATTGCACCCGCCAAGTATTAGAGATGGAAAAAATGGTTGGTAAAAAACCAGCAGAAACCAACTATTTCCCCGTGCGCATTCTTGCCCCCAATGCGGCCATGACCATGGATCACAACTTATCTAGGTTAAATATTTACGTTGATGGATCGGGGAATATACTTTCCGCCAAATGCGGATAGCACAATTAAAGATTAGTGCAGTTTTTTGCCAATCTCGGCTATGGAGCTGTCGATAATTTCTTTGGCCTTGGGCCCAGAAATGTCTTTTTCCAGTATTTTACGGGTGGCTTCAATGGCGACATCAACCGCGATTGCGCGAACCTCGGCCATGGCCTGCGCCTCGGCCTGACCTATGCGGTCTTTGGCCATTTGTTCTGCACGCTTAAGGCTGGCATCTAGCTGTTTTGCAGCCTCAACCCCAAGGCGTTCAGCTTCTTCGCGGGCCGCAGTTACAATATTTTCGGCCTCTTTTAGGGCATCGTGTTGTTTGCGCTCATATTCGGCCAGCATGTCTTGCGCCTCTTCGCGTAGACGTTGGGCTTCGTCTAGTTCGTTCCTTATTTTGTCGGAGCGATCATCAAGCATTGTGCCTAAGGCGATAAATATTTTTTTCCCAAAAAATACAAAAAACATAACAAATGCTGCTGCCACAATAAACGAGGTCGAGGCATAAAACGGCACCACGTGATCGGTTGCGGTTTCTGCGGCAAGGGCTTGGGATATAAACATTTTAAAGCCTTATTCTCAGGTACGGTTCTTTAGCGCAGACGATACTGCGCTTGAAACGGAATTTTCATTGGCCGGCTCGTTGATTAGTTTTGCAATCGCGGCAGAGGCCACGTCGATTGCCACCGCTTCAATTCCAGACAAGGCCTCAATCTTCGCTTTGCTTATTTCGCTTTCAGCTTGTTTTATTTTTTCGCCCAATTCTGCCGTTAGTTTTGACTGGCGGTCATGGGCCTCGGTTGCTGCTTTGTCTTTAACTTCGCGAATTGCGTCAAACGCCTTGGTCCGGGCATCAAGCAATGATTTTTCATATGTCTCGATTGCCGCGTCGGCTTGCGCTTTTAGGTTTTCAGCCTTGGACAGGTTGTCGTCAATGCGGTTTTGGCGTTCTTCTAGAACTTCACCGATGCGCGGCAGGGCGATGGAGTTCATTAAGGCATACAGTGCAATAAATGAAATAACCAACCAGATCGCCTGTGACGAATATGTGGAAAGGTCAAGCTGCGGCAACCCGCCACCAGCAGCCATAGCCAATGATGCCGGGGTGGTTAACGTGGCGGCCAAAAGCCCCACAACCATCGCTTTGTTCGCAATCCGCATATCGCGGGCTCCTGCGTCCAAGGGTTCAAACAATTTTCTAAATAAGACCAAAGTTCTAGTTATTTGCGGCCCGCTCAAGAAGCAGTTGCCTTAATGGCAGGCCGTTTAACGTGGCTTACTTAGAATGCAAACAAGATCAGGAATGCGATAACCAGCGCATATAGAGCAACAGCTTCCACAAGGGCAAAACCCAAAATAGCACGGCCAAAGGCACGTCCTTCGGATGCTGGGTTACGTGCAATTGCACTGATCAGGGACGAAAAGATGTTACCGATACCGGCACCAACACCACCAAGGCCAATAACAGCCAGACCAGCACCAATCATCTTTGCGGCTTCTAGTTCCATAGGTTTAGTTCCTTAAAGTTACAGTCAAAAAAAGTGACAGGTTAAAACAAATATTCAGGCCTCATTTCATCAATGCAGATGAATAGCATCGTGCAGGTAAAGACAAGTCAAAACCGTAAACACATACGCCTGCAGAAATGCGACAAGAAACTCAAATCCAACTAATAAAACATCAACACCAAGCGGTGCCCAGCCGCCAAAAATGCCTAGCGGAATTACAAATCCGGCAAACACTTTCATCATAATGTGACCGGCCGTCATGTTAGCAAAAAGACGAACCGAAAGGCTTATGGGACGCGACAGATAAGAAATAATTTCAATGGGTATCATCAAAGGCAGAACCGCCATGGGCACACCAGAGGGGACAAAGTAAGAAAAAAACTTAACCCCGTGGCGAAGCAACCCAACAACAGTAACGCCAATAAACACCACCATAGCCAGAATAAAGGTAACAATAATATGGCTAGTAATGGTGAAGCTATAAGGCATAAGGCCAAGCATGTTGGCAAAAAGGATAAACATGAAAAGGGTAAACACAAACGGGAAAAAACGCCTGCCTTCTGATCCGACGTTATCGCGCAAAAGACCGGCAATAAATTCGTAAGAAAGTTCAGCCATAGACTGCCAGCGCCCCGGTACCAATGCGCGCCCGCGCATAGAAAGCGTAAGGAACAAAGTCACGCTGGCAACCGTCAGCAACATGAATGCACCAGCGTTGGTGAATGTCGCGTCAATCCCGCCAAGGTTGATCTCAACCAGTGGGCGTATGGTGAATTGCTCGATAGGGTTGGCCACGTTAATTATCGCTCGTTTTCTGGGTTGAATGCTGTGCTAAATACTGTCGAATAAATCTCTAAAATCGCCTCTTTCCTAAACGTCTTGGCCCCTGCGGGCAAGCCCAAAAGGGCTAAAAAATAGGGTTTTTCAGTATTTTTTTATCCCCATTCCCACCTTTTCATTGATCAGTATAGTCCGCCATGCCCTTGGGGTGGTGAATTATTTGCCTAAGTCATTGGAGTCCGGGGTATTATTGCCTTTTTCCCCATCATTCGCGCCAATAAGCCCGGTTGAGCGATAAACATTTAAAATACCCGCCCCCGACCCGAGAAAGAAAAAAATCAGCATCAGCCACGGTGTTGTATCCAGCCATTGATCCAAACCCCAGCCTATACCAACGCCCACCATTAGGGCAGAAAGAAGCTCTGCGCCAACCCGCATGGCCTGAGCAATGCCCTGATTTTCCGCGCCACCTTCAGACCCATGATTTTTTAGGTCTTCCTTGTGGTTTTGGGCACGTAGCGCGCTTATGCGCTGACCTAGGTTGTCAAGATCAGCCAAGTCACCACTGGTTTTTTCATTATTGGTGTTTTGTGGGCCGGGGTTCTCGCTCATTGGAAGACCTATCGTTTTAAGCCGATTCGCGAAGCTCCACTGCACCTTCAAGATCAACACTGACCAATTGGCTAACTCCGCGTTCGCCCATGGTAACACCGAATAAGCGATCCATGCGGGCCATTGTCATGCGGTGATGGGTGATTATAAGGAATCTAGTGTTTCCACTTTCTGCCATTTCTTCCAGCAGGGTGCAGAATCTATCTACGTTGGCGTCATCTAGTGGTGCGTCAACTTCGTCTAGTACGCAGATGGGGGCAGGGTTGGTCATGAATACCGCAAACAGCAACGCGGTTGCGGTCATGGCTTGTTCACCACCGGAAAGAAGCGACAATACCTGCATGCGTTTACCCGGTGGGCTTGCCATGATTTCAAGGCCAGATTCCAGCGGATCGTCTGCTTCAATAAGTTTCAGGTGCGCCTTGCCTCCGCCGAACAGGCGTTGGAATAATTCTTGGAAATGGCGATCAACCTCGTGGAACGATGCCAACAAACGTTCGCGTCCTTCGCGGTTAAGTTCGTTAATTCCACGGCGCAGTTTTTCAATCGCCTGCACAAGATCGCTTCGTTCGGTTTCAAGGCTTTCAATTTGTTCGCCCATTTCACGTGCTTCTTCTTCGGCGCGCAGGTTAACCGGGCCCATGGTATCGCGTTCACGATTAAGGCGCTCAACCCGGCGTTCAATCTGTTCAGCCTCGGGCAGGGAATCACCATCTTTTAGTTCTGCCATTGCCGCCAGATCATCGGGCGTACAATCAAGGCGTTCAAGCACGCGTTCAACAATGCTTTCGCATCCTTGGCGATTTTGTTCGACCACACCTTCAATGCGAACCATGTTTTCGCGCGATGTCGATAACTCTGCTTCGGTTTCACGCAA
>JAOUJU010000087.1 GCA_029883045.1 Rhodospirillaceae bacterium | reverse complement strand
CCAAAAAGCCGCCAAGCGTATTTTGCGGCCAGAATTGCTTGATGTGTTTATAGTGGGAAAACCGGGCGATCTGTCGGCGATTAACTAAAAAAACTATTTTTTTAACGATCAAGTGCTTTGCCCTTAATAAGGTTATGCTAGTGTACAGCTAAGCATAGTTTTAACAAATTTTAGGGCGCGGGGGCGTTGGTGTTATATCAGCAAATAATTGAAGATTGCATGGAAGGGCGCGTTGGAAAAAACGGGTTGAGCGAACAAGATATGCTCGACTTCCGCCCAGCGGCCATGACCATTATTGCTGATTTGCAGCAAAATCTAAAAGACGCCACGTTGCCACTTTTGGCCCTGCCGGGGCGCGAAGATGATATCGCCCAAATTGAAAAAATAGCCGAACATTACCGCGAACAATTTACTAACGTTGTTATTCTTGGCACTGGCGGATCATCCCTTGGCGGGCAAACCTTATATGCCTTGGCCGATAGCGGGTTTGGTCCACGTCGGGGTGGGCCGAAACTTCATTTTATTGATAATGTTGATCCAGATACGTTCGAGCTGATGATCAGCCAGCTTGATATGGAAAAAACCGGGTTTATTGTTATTTCTAAATCCGGATCTACCGCAGAAACCGTCGCCCAGTTTATTGTCTGTCTTGAAGCACTGATGGCAAAACGTGGGCGTTCAAAAGCAGCAAAGCATGCGTTGGTTATAACCGAACCGGGGATAAACCCGTTACGCTCGCTCGCTAACCGCCTTAATCTTCAGGTGTTAGACCACGACCCTAATATTGGCGGACGGTTTTCGGTTCTTTCTCTGGTGGGGCTTTTGCCCGCACTTATTGCCGGCCTTGACGTTCGCGCGATACGTCGTGGCGCACAATTGGTGCTTGAAGAAACCTTAAGCGCAACCGATCCGACCCAAAGCCCGCCTGCCACTGGCGCCATTATTAAAGTCGCCATGTTGAAAAAGAAAAACATATCAACCACGGTCTTGATGCCCTATGTGGACAGGCTTTCGTCGTTTGCGTTGTGGTTTCGTCAACTGTGGGCAGAAAGTTTAGGCAAGAACGGTAGCGGCTCTACCCCAATCAGGGCCATGGGCACCCGTGATCAACACAGCCAGATGCAGCTTTACCTTGATGGACCAAAGGACAAAATTTTTACACTGATACTCTTGAATGTTGCGGGCAGTGGCAGGCTTATTTCCACAGCCTTGGTCAAGGAACAGGAACTTTCCTACCTTGAAGGAAGCCACATGGGCGATTTGCTTGATGCCGAACAACGCGCAACCGCAATTACGTTAGTAAAAAATGGATGTCCGCTTCGCCTGTTTATGCTTGATAAACTGGATGAAGAGGTCTTGGGCGGATTGTTAATGCATTTTATGTTGGAAACAATAATTGCCGCCGGGCTTTTGGGGGTAAATGCGTTTGACCAGCCAGCAGTTGAGGAAGGAAAAGCCCTTACTCGTGAATTCCTTTCCGCCATTGGTGATAAATAAAAAACGCCACAAATATCATTGCAGCGTTTTTTATTAACAGTTGTGTTTTATTGAGCCTTAAAAGTTGGCGTTATTTACTTTTTTTTGTAGCACATTGTTGGATATTGGCGGCTACCCCCAAAAGAAAATTAAGCGATTTTTGGGTTTCTGGTTTGCTTAACATAGACAGGGTTGCAAACATTCCGCCATTAACATGCTCGTCTTCTGTATGTTGGGCTGCGTCTTGTATTGCACCCACCACGTGCCCAGCAAGGTTGGCGACATCTTCATTGGCAACATTAGTAACCATGTGTTCCGCCCACATTACCAGTCTTTCAACCATGCTGTCGGTTAACGCCGAACGAACACCGTGCAGCAGAATAACAAGATCAAACAGGGTATTAAGCGCGCCTGACCTTTGTAGCTCGGTAACACGGTCAATAATATTCATGACCGCATCTTTTGTATCATCGTCGTTTAAGCGATCAACTACTTCAAGCGCGTTTGCGCCGGTAATGGAAAGACGCTCAACCATGCCATCTGTCATGGCCTCGGTTGCGGCCTCAACCAGACGCAAGGTATTTTGTTGTGTATCTTTGCTCATTTTGCCCACTCCCTACAGAAGCCCACGGGCTGAAAGCCAGTAAAGACGGTTATATGCCAACTTGAACCAGTGAATCATCTGCGATGGCGCACCTGGGTTTGGCGGGGTGTTGTAATCGAACCAGACGTAAGTACCTGAATTCATTCCGGTTTCTACAAAACAGAATACCTTGCCGTCGTAATCACGGGCCCAACGCTTTTCGGTAATTAACGATGTCAGGTTATCAATAATGGTATCTGCTTCAAAGTGGGCAGTCGACCCAGCCTTTGAAATAGGAATGTTGGTAGTATCACCACAAACAAAAACATTCTCACTGCCTTCGCGCAATAGTTTGGTTTTGTTTGTTGGAACCCAGCCGCCATCACCCAGACCGGAATTTGTAATAATCTCGGCACCGTTGTGAGGTGGGATAGTAACCAAGAAGTCATAATTTAAGGTCACACCTTCTTCTGAAGAAATTGTTTTGGCCTTGGGATCAACTTCCTTAGTGTTGAAGAAAGTTTCATATTTTATGCCATGTTGGTCCATTGCTGGTTTTGCCCATTCAGCCACAGGTTCCAATGCATGCACCCGACCAATAGGATAGGTATAAGTAATTTCAGTTTTATCCATTAAGCCTTTTTTGCTTAGGTAATCATGCAACATGAAAGTAATTTCAACAGGTGCCACTGGGCATTTATGTGGGGCGTTGACGTTAACTACAATTTTTCCCCCTTCGAATGCTTCAAGGGCATCACGCATTTTGCGTGCACCATCTAGATCATAAAGCCAATGCGCGCCTTCAACCATGCCAGGAATATTTTGCGGCATAATCCGTGATCCGGTGGCAATTACTAGGTAATCGTATTCATAAACTTTACCCGATTCAGTTGTAACTTTTTGGCTATCAACGTCTATATTTTTAGCCGGATCAACGTGGAAAATAATCTTCTTATCCAACACCTTGCGTTGCGGCCTAAACAGTTCTTTTTCCCTAATTTTACCAAACGGTACATAAAGTAGCCCTGGTTGGTACATGTGGGTTTCACTGGTTCCCAGCATAGTTATGGAAATATTGCCTTTTGAAATTTCATCGCCAACTTGGCGGCAAAGCCCGTTGGCAATAATGGTTCCGGCTAGTCCGCCGCCGACAATTAGTATCCTAGTAGCCATAATATCCTCCCCTAAAATTGTTTATTAAATTTATCCTGATTAATTTCCCTAAAATTTTTACTTAATAATTTTACTTACTAATTTTATTTGGCCTTTTTAACTACCACCGACCAGTGGTCACCTTTTTCAGTTATTTCGCCCATTTCATGGCCGACCTTAGCAACCCATTCGGGCACATCGTTTACCGTGCCTTTATCGGTTGAAAGGATTTCAATTTCATCGCCAATTTGCACTAGTTTGAGTGCGGCAATAAGTTCCATCAATGGTCCGGGGCAAAACGATCCACGGGCATCAATTGTTTTTCTTTCGCTCATGTTGATAACCTTTCATATTTTTTGTTTGGTAACTTTTATAAAGTTATCAATTGGCCTTGCTCAGCATCGGATAGAAATTTGGTCAGGCCCATGACGCCGTCGAATAAACCTTCTTCAAGGCTTTCCATTTCCCAACCCAGTACATCAATAACCATTGAGCAGGCGTGCACTTGCATTTCGCCAAGCATTTTTCCTTGCTTTAAAAGCTCTAGCGGGTCAGGCACGCCGGCACTTTGAAGTTCTTTTGAAAATGGTGATGGTTGATACCTATCACTTGCTGGCAAGCCGGTCTTGAACGCCTTTATTGCGCCCATGCTTACGAAAAGATGCACTTTACGATCTGAAACCGCGCCAACCGATGCGGCCATGCCCGCCATTTGGATTTTGTCGCGATCTGCAGAACACAGCATTATATATAATGGCGGTGTGGTCATGTTATTCACCTGTCGTTGTTTGTTTCTTATTTTTGTTTTGCGGGGATTTTAATCCGTTACTGGCTAACTGTACCACACATTTTTTGTGTATAAACTACATTTCGTGGTGATATTACCATGACAAATAACATCCCAGCGTCGGTACAATATGGGGTAAATGGCGTGTGTAGTAAGGGTGTAAAGGCTTTAAGCCATATATCGGGCGAAAATGTGCCTAGCTGCACCAGATATCTTTTCTTTAATGATGTTAAACCCTATGGGCAGTTCTAGTTTTTCATCTTTGCCAATCTCAATTATTGCAATACTTCCTGGTCTGAACCAGCCATTTGCCACAAGCCTTTCAAGGGCCGGTGTGGTCAGGCCATTACCATAGGGTGCATCAAGAAATGCAATATCCACCGCGCCGCCCGGTGGCACGGGTGCTTTTTCAGCTAATGACGAAATTATCGATGTGCTTGCTTCTTCACCGAGTGCAGCAATATTTTGCCTAAGGGTAGCAATCGTATTTTTTTCGCTCTCTATAAAAATACAAAAAATACCACCACGTGATAATGCTTCAAGGCCCAATGCACCGGTTCCGGCAAAAACATCGGCTATGCGTGCATTTGATATTTCAACCCCATCAATTCCGTGCGCCAATACATTAAAGACGCTCTCGCGTGCACGGTCCGATGTGGGCCGGGTGGTTTTACCCTTGGGCGCCGAAAGCGCTTTTCCTTTGTGCTTGCCGCCGACTATTCGCATATAAAACGGCCCTTAAGGTTTTTTCTTGAAATGCCCCGGTTTCTTGCCCGGTTTATCATTTTGTTTTTTATGTTTAGTGGCTGGCTTAGTTGTGGGTTTTTCTGCAGGGGCAATGGCTTTAATTTCAGTTTTTTCTTTGGCCCTAGCTTCGGCCCTTGCTATGGATTTTGCTTTTAATTTTTCTTTTAATTTTTCATCCAGTTTTTCTTTGGCCCTTGCCCTAGCTTTATCACGCAGCGTCGTGCTGGTTTTTGCTTTCGGTTTGGCCTTGGCCCATCCGGCACCACGGGTTTTTTTGCCCGCACCAATAATTGGGCCATCGCCATCAAGATTTGCCCCCAATTGGTCGGCTAACATTTTACTTGAAACCTCCATCACC
Source organism: Rhodospirillaceae bacterium (assembly GCA_029883045.1). GTDB lineage: Bacteria > Pseudomonadota > Alphaproteobacteria > Rhodospirillales > Magnetovibrionaceae > DAOVVL01. The sequence goes on along the minus strand of JAOUJU010000087.1, from coordinate 2,126 downwards.
GCGCCACGTGTTAGGTTGCCCAGTTTGAACGGGCCGTAATCGGTGCGGATAAGTCGGCTTACCTTAAGCCCTAGGTGCTCAATGACCCTTCTGATTTCCCGGTTTTTTCCTTCGGTCAAAATAACGGAAAGCCATGCATTGGATCCGGTACGTTTTTCTAACCGCGCCTCAATCGGACCATAGTGAATTCCATCTACGGTTACGCCTTTTTCTAGGGTTTTTAGCCTGTCGTCATCAACATAACCAAAAATACGTACCCTATATTTGCGCTTCCATCCCGTTGCGGGAAGTTCCAGCCGCCGTGCCAATTCACCATCATTGGTCATTAACAATAACCCTTCGGTGTTTAGATCTAACCTGCCAACCGAAATTACTCGGGGAAGGTGTTGCGGCATTTTTTGAAAAACCGTAGCTCGGCCTAAATCATCTTTATGGGTGGTAACCAGCCCCGGCGGTTTATGGTAGCGCCAAACCCGGGTTTCAGTTTTTTGCCCTAACTGGTTGCCATCAACGCTGATGCGTGCGGGGTCATCAACAATTGTTGCGGGTGTGTTGATTGTTTTTCCGTCGACCTTGACCCGGCCTTCGGCTATCCAGCGTTCGCCATCGCGCCTAGAGCAAAGCCCGGCTCGCGCCATGTGTTTTGCTACGCGCTCACCTTTTAGCGCAATCTCATCGTTCATTCGTCAATACCGCCTTGTTCGCGTAATCGCGCGTAATCGCGTGCGGCCTCGACAAAGGCTGCAAAGATACGGGTATCAGTTTCTGTTATTTCAAATTCCGGATGCCATTGCACGCCTAAGCAAAACGTTTGCTCGCGCGCTTCTATGCCTTCAATTACGCCGTCAGGTGCACGGGCATTTATAATTAATGTGGCCGGTTCATCCTTGGCCGCTTGGTGGTGCGCGCTGTTAACCTCAATTTCGTTCTTGCCAACAATATCAAACAGCAATGTACCGGGAACAATATTTACACTATGGCCAGTTTCGTCGCGTGGATTTTTTTGCTCGTGCTCAAGCGGGTTAGCAATTGCGTCTGGAATATGTTGAATTAATGTTCCGCCCAGTGCCACATGGAGCAATTGTTGCCCACCACAAATGCCCAAAACAGGGATATCCATTTCCAATGCGCCTTCTAATAAAGTCATTTCGGCGATTGTCCGGCTTTCTTTGGGCGAAGTTTTTTCATGAACCCCGCTTTCACCGTACATTTCTGGGCTTATATCAAATGCTCCGCCGGTTATTATCAGCCCGTCAATGTCATTTAGGTACATATCCAGCAGTTCTGGCTCGTGGGTTAGCAAAAATGGCAAACCGCCAGCGCGCACCACGGATGATACGTGGTTCTGGCGCAGGCCATACCACGGAAACTTGGAATATTCACCCGCGATATTCCAATCCATGGTGATGCCGATAACCGGGGTCAAAAGGTCTGTTGTCATGGGCTTACGGTAGTCCTTTGGCGTGGGTGCTGTCCAGCACTTGACGAAAACATTTGGGCGTTCCAAGTTTGTGCCTATGAATAAAGCAAACGACAACTTTATGGAAGCGGCCATGCTTGAGGCCGAAAACGCGTTTGAACGGGGCGAAGTTCCGGTCGGGTGCGTGATTGTTGATGGCCAAAGTGGCAAAATAATCGCCCAAGCATCCAATCGCACCGAAGAACTAGACGATCCGACCGCACATGGTGAAATGCTGGCAATTCGCGATGCGGCTAAAAGCGTTGGCTCGGCCCGTCTGCCGGGATGTGATCTGTACGTAACCCTTGAGCCATGCCCCATGTGCGCGGCGGCCATATCGTTTGCCCGCATACGCCGAGTTTATTTTGGTGCTTATGATCCCAAATCGGGCGGGGTTGACCACGGCGCACGTATTTTTGAGCAAAGTTCGTGTCACCACAAACCCGAAGTTTATGGTGGCATCAATGAAACCGCATGCGGCGAAATGCTAAAAACTTTTTTTAGACAGAAAAGATAAGTTTATTTATGCCCGCTGATGGGCGAATGCAGCGGCTTGGTTTCCTCAAACAATTTTAATTGTTCATCGCTGGCTTTGGTTTGGTGGTTTTTCTTCCATTCATCAATCGTCATTCCATAAACCGACTGAATAGCGTCGTCTTTTGTTAAT
>JAOUJU010000086.1 GCA_029883045.1 Rhodospirillaceae bacterium | reverse complement strand
GACCGTTGCTTTTTCGGTCGGTCTTGCAATTGTTATTGGCGTAATTCGCATTATCAAAGGCTGGCCAATCCAATGGGTAATTATTATTGGTTATGGTTTGGTGGTGGTTTTGACCATGGCGGCACCGCCTGAAATTGTTGGTATTGCGTATGATTCCGGTGGGGTTACCACATCCACTATTACCGTTCCTTTGGTAACTGCTTTGGGCGTTGGTTTGGCAACTGCCATTCGTGGGCGTAACCCGCTTACCGACGGTTTTGGTTTAATAGCCTTTGCCAGCCTGACACCGATGATGTTCGTTATGGTTTATGGGATGGTTTATTAGATGGAACTTTTCAACCATATTATCTCTACTGGCATCTCGACCATATTTGATGTGTTGCCTATTGCTGCAATTTTGCTTTTTTTCCAGCTTGTTGCGCTTAGAAAAAAACCACCCAACCCTAAACGCATTGCCTTTGGTTTTTTATATGTTCTGATTGGCCTGACCTTGTTTTTGGTCGGTCTAGAATTGGCATTGTTCCCGGTAGGTGAAACCATGGCCCACCAGTTAACCGACCCGGCGTTTATCGGACGCGATCCTTTAAACAAATTCGTCCAGTGGCAAGACTATTACTGGGTTTATATTTTTGCCGCAGCAATTGGTTTTGCTACTACCGCTGCTGAGCCGTCATTGATTGCGGTCGCACTAAAGGCCGAACAAATTTCCGGTGGCGCGTTAAGCGCATTTTATCTGCGCATGGCGGTTGCCATTGGGGTTGCTGTTGGGGTTTCGTTGGGTTCTTACCGTATTGTTAGCGGCACACCGCTGCATTACTACATAATTGCCGGCTATATTGTGGTTATTATTCAGACCATATGGGCACCAAAAATGATAGTTGCGCTGGCCTATGATTCCGGCGGGGTAACCACATCAACCGTAACGGTTCCGGTGGTTACTGCGCTGGGCCTTGGGTTGGCCTCAACCATACCAGGGCGTAGCGCGCTTTTGGATGGATTCGGATTAATAGCATTTGCAAGCCTGTTTCCCATTATGGCCGTAATGGGCTATGCCAAATTGGCAGAATTGGCGCAGGTTCGTAGGAACAAAGTTGAATGTGAAAAGGAGAAACCAGTATGAACCTAAAGATGATTATGGCCCTTGTCAGTGATGAGCGGACCCAAACCGTGATTGACGCCGCCCGTGAAGCTGGCGCCACCGGGGCTACCGTAATAACCAGCGCCCAAGGCGAGGGCCTAAGACCTGAAAAAACATTTTTAGGATTAGACCTTGCTGCCCAGCGTGACATGGTTTTATTTCTGGTTGCCGCACCTAAGGCTCGGGAAATTCTTGAAACCATTGCCAAGGCTGGAAATTTTGACACTGACAAAGGTGCCGGAATAGCCTGCCAGATAGGCATAGAAGATGCAGTTGGCCTAAACACCCAATTGCCAACCCTGATAAACGAGATCGAGGACGAGCTATGAGCGAGAAAAATATTGTTACCGTCAAAGAAGTGATGAGTACCAAAGTAATCAGCATTGAAGCTACCGCAACTGTGGCCGATGCCATTGGGCAAATGCGCAGTACCGGCGTTAGTTCGTTGGTGGTTGAACGCCGTGATGCCCAAGATGAATATGGCCTTGTGGTTGTTTCCGACATTGCCAAAGAGGTCATTGCCTCAAACCGCCCACCAGAACGCGTTAATGTTTATGAGGTAATGACCAAACCTGTTCTTTCGTTGCCACCTGAAATGAACATACGTTACGCGGTCAGAATGTTATCACAATTTGGACTGTCACGTGCATTGGTGGTTGATGAACACCGCGCACCCATAGGCATAGTAACCTTGCGCGATATGGTGTTACGCCACGTTGAATGTTAAGGCGGGATTTCAGCGTCACAATGAATATGGGGCAATGAATATATAAAAGGCATAAAATGTGCCTTTTATGTGCCGGATGGATTCTCCCGGCAAAAAGCAGGTATTTTAAGTAAAATTGCCACTACTTTGTAATCAACAATGTGCGCCACACACAAAACATTTGGGGCAAACACTAGGTTAAATGCTATGAACGCCACCATTTGTTTTGGGGAAAAAATTACTATTTTGCCACTTTCATAGTGCGGTGATTTTTTTTATAATATCACCATAGGGACGCAAATCAGTTTTAATATCTGTTAATTTATGGATGTAAAATGGGCATAGCAGAAATACTTGCGGTGTTGGCTTTTTTAGTTGCGATGGTCGCTTTGTGGCTAGTTAGCGATGTTTTAAAAAAGGTCGAAGCGCAAAATGAAAAATTCATTAGTGCGCACATACGCTCTATCCGCTCAGATATTAATGAGTTCGATGACAAGCTGCACAACATGAAAAAAGCAATTAAGATTATCGATGAAAAAATAACGGTCACAGACGCCGAAATTTTGCAGCAATCCGGTGCGGCAAAAGAAACCGCAGCCAAGTTGGAAAAAAAGCTACTTGAGCTCGACCAGTCCATACCACAACGTTTCCGTGAAAAACCTCAGGCGCGCCCTCGTTCAATACAGTAATCCACAACAATTCTTCAGATTTAAGCAATTTTATTAAGATTCTTAAGCCGTATGCCTTGCGCCATTTTCTCTTGGCGTTAACCTATGGGGCTTGATTCTCGTGTCCCCAAGGGGTAGGGATTTAGTACAAATCCACTCCCCAGGAAAGGCAATAAAATGCACCCAGATTCTTCTCCGACAAACCACGAAAAACTTAAAAAATGGGTCGATGAAATGGCCGCCCTGACCAAACCCGATCAGGTTTATTGGTGCGATGGCTCACAAGAAGAATACGACAGGCTGTGCGGCGAAATGGTTACCGCCGGAACGTTGATAAAACTGAATGAACAAAAACGCCCAGGCTCATACCTTGCTCGCTCACACCCATCAGATGTCGCACGGGTTGAAGACCAAACATATATATGTTCAGAAAAAGAAATTGATGCTGGCCCTACCAATAATTGGATGGATCCGGCAAAAATGCGTCCGCTATTGTCAGGCCTGTTTGATGGCTGCATGAAAGGACGGACCATGTATGTGGTGCCGTTTTCCATGGGGCCATTGGGATCACCCATAGCACATATTGGTGTGCAGCTAACTGATAGCGCATATGCCACCGTTAACATGCGCATCATGACCCGGATGGGATCAAAAGTTCTCGATGTGCTGGGAGCAGATGGCGAATTTGTGCCTTGTGTTCATTCCGTTGGCGCACCGTTAAATGATGGACAAGCCGACGTTCCATGGCCGTGCAATGATACAAAGTATATTGTGCATTATCCTGATTCGCGTGAAATATGGTCGTTTGGTTCGGGTTATGGCGGCAATGCATTGTTGGGAAAAAAATGCTTTGCCCTACGCATAGCGTCAGCCATGGCCCACGACGAAGGCTGGCTGGCTGAACATATGTTAATTGTTGGTCTGGAAAATCCGTCAGGTGAAAAAACCTATGTAGCCGCCGCTTTTCCATCAGCTTGTGGCAAAACTAACCTTGCCATGCTTATTCCCCCCAAAGGATTTGAAGGTTGGAAAGTTTGGACAGTGGGTGACGATATTGCGTGGATAAAACCAAACAGCGATGGAACCCTTCGTGCCATAAATCCCGAAGCTGGCTATTTTGGTGTTGCGCCGGGCACATCCAATGAAACAAACCCATCAGCGATGAAGTCGCTTTATAAAGATTGCATTTTTACCAATGTGGCTCTGACCGATGATGGCGATATCTGGTGGGAAGATATGTCCGAACCACCCGCCCACGCGATTGATTGGAAAGGCAACGATTGGACGCCAGATTCCGATACCCCGGCGGCCCATCCCAACGCACGTTTTACCGCACCGGCCAGCCAGTGCCCATCCATTGATCCCGATTGGGAAAACCCCGAAGGGGTTCCAATATCGGCATTTATTTTCGGCGGCAGATTATCAAAAACTTTCCCGCTGGTTTACCAAGCATTTGATTGGAATCATGGGGTTTATCTGGCGGCAACCATGGGGTCCGAAGCAACTGCTGCTGCCGTTGGTCAAGCCGCAATCAGGCGCGATCCGTTCGCCATGTTGCCATTTTGCGGATACAACATGGGCGATTATTGGAACCATTGGTTTAAATTAGGGCAAAATCTAAAAAACCCGCCAGCCATATTCCGCGTTAATTGGTTCAGGAAAGATAAAAACGGAAAATTCATGTGGCCCGGGTTTGGGCAAAACATGCGGGTGCTTAAATGGATTATTGATCGCGCCAACGGCAATGCCAATGCGGTTGAAAGCCCCATCGGCATGATGCCAGCACACACTGATATTACATGGGATGGTTTGCAATACGACAACGACCATTTCCACCATCTAATGGAAGTAGACCGTGCCGGTGCGATGGGCGATGTTGAAGAACAAGCAGAATTTTTTGCTAAGTTCAGTGATCGTTTGCCCGCAGAAATTGAAAAACAGCGCACCAATCAATCCGATCGTTTAGCAAGCGCACCTGAAATATGGGAACTTCCTAAATAGGTTTGAATAAGATTGCTAATCGTCGTCGTGTGGGGGCTGGTTAATCGGTTTGCCACAATGGGGGCAAAGCAGATTGGTTTTGTCTTTGTTATGGGCCGCAAAAATAAGCGCCTTGGCATCGGCTGGGTTAAGATTAAGGTTTTGCAGCAACGTTGCTAGCTCTTCTTCCTCTGCGTCGCTTATTACCCCATCAGACAGAATGTCAGTTACCTTGTCTTCTAATTGGGCGCGACGACGATGCAGCGCGTTTGAAAATCCTGATGCCAAAATACCAGCGGGTAGTGCAACCATACCCAAACCAACAATGCCGATAACCGCACCTAGCAATTTACCAAATGGTGTGACTGGGACAACGTCACCATAACCGACCGTGGTCATGGTTATAATTGCCCAATACATGGCAGCTGGTATGGATGAAAATGCATCTGGGTTGGCGTGCACCGCATCGTGCTCGGCAATAAAAGCAAGGCTTGATGCAATAATAATAAGCATCATTAGCACAAACATTGCAGCCATAATGGTTTTTGCTTCTTCACGAAAAACTTGCAACAGTAATGTCATCGCTGGGGAATAGCGTGTCAGTTTGAACACTCTGAGCAGGCGCAACACACGTAAAAAACGTAAATCCAGAATGAAAAAGAAGCTCAAATAAAATGGTGCAATTGCTAGCAGGTCAATAATTGCCATTGGTGTTTTGACATATTTCATTCGCCCGAAAACCGCATGGGAATGGTGGTCATGCCATGGGTTATCAACCGCCGACCAAACCCGGGCGACGTATTCAATTGAAAAAATAATTACCGAAAAAAATTCAAACGCATAAAACAAAACACCATAGCTTTGGTGCAAGCCGGGCATTGATTCAATAATAATGGCAATAATATTAAGCGATATCATAACGATAAGAAATATATCAACCCTGTGGGTTAGGGCGTCATTAGGGTCGGCCGAATAAAGGACTTCGGCGGTTCGTTTGCGCAAGGCGCGCAATCGATATTGTTTACTTAGCGTTTCCATTTATTAATGCTAACCCCACACAGGCATAACCGCAAAGAAAATGAAACTATATATGCGTTTTTTTCCAGCGAACACCAACCAAAGCCAGCCCTAACCACGCTAAAATTAAAATCCCACCGCCTAACGGTGCGGCCCCGCTAACCGGAACTATATTTATTAGGCCAAAGGCATAAAGGGTTCCGGAAAAAAGAATTATTCCGCTTTGAAACATGGTGGCAATAATAAGCAGGGCACGCCTTGGGCCGCCAACATTTACCAGCAAGCCAACCCCCACAAGGGCCAGCGCATGCCACATCTGATATTGTGATCCCATCATAAATACATCACGAATCTCTGGCACATCCCCTAAATTGTGCCACCCATAAGCGCCAAGACCGATAGAAATGGCGGCATTCAGTCCCGCTAGCATCAATAAAATTTTCATAAAAACCTACCTTTAACCGAATGTTGAGCGTTTATGGACTAATAGTATGCCATGTTTAACAGGTCCGCGATAAATGGTTTAGTGCTCCCAGCAATATTATTGCTTGCTGGTTTGTTTTTTATGTCCAGCGCACATAGGCTTCCACTGCCAGCACTGACGCTGGCACCGTACGGGCCATATATTTTTGGTGCGCTTGGTGCTGGTCTTGGCCTTTGGTTTAAGCGCACTAGGGTGTTTTTGTTTGCAGCATTAATATCCGTGGCCCATTGGGCGCTTAATTCATTTCCACCTGACGCAAATGAAACAAACTTATTAATTGTATTTGCGGCGCTTGCAGTACTGTTTCCCATAAACGTAATTACCATTGCATTTATGCGTGAGTGTTCATTGTGGTCGGTGGGCGTGTTTTCACGAATTTTATTTGTCGCTGCGCAAATATCATTAATGGCTATATTGTTGGACGCAAGTGACGGGGCAAGGCAAACCGCAAACATAATTTTGCATTATCGCCCGCTTGATAAAGCCATTGATTATTGGACCATGTTGCCACAACCGGCGATCATTCTTTTTTCGATTGCCATCGCAGTTTTTATTGCGCGGGCAATTTATACCCGTTCGGCCATTGATGGCGGTCTTGCGGGTGCGGTTATTGCAATAGCCATGGCATTACACAGCCCACTAAATATCGAAGTATCATCCATCATAATCGCCCTTGGCCAAGCAGTAATTATAATTGCCGTTGTACAAGATACATATCGAATGGCGTTTATCGATGAACTTACTTCATTGCCGGGGCGCCGTGCGTTGATGATGGACATGAACGCACAAGGAAACCGTTATTGTGTTGCCATGTTAGATGTTGATCATTTTAAAAAATTTAATGATACCTACGGTCACGATGTTGGCGATCAGGTTCTAAAACTTGTTGCCAGCCGCATGATGGAAGTTCGTGGCGGGGGCAAGGCATACCGATATGGGGGCGAGGAATTTACAATATTATTTCCCGGCAAATCGCTGGACCACGCGCTGGTTCACCTAGAAGCAGTGCGCAAAGCCATAGGGGAAAGCCACTTTCATCTTCGTGCAGATGATCGACCAAAGACAAAACCAGATGGCAGTAAAAATACAAAAGCAGCACCAAAGGCTAAAGCGAAAAAAAATACTAACGAAATGGTTAGTGTAACCATTTCAATTGGTGCAAGTGAACGCTCTGATGGGCAAAACCAAGCACAAACCCTAAAAGCAGCAGATGAGGCCCTTTACCGGGCAAAGGATGCGGGACGCA
>JAOUJU010000002.1 GCA_029883045.1 Rhodospirillaceae bacterium | reverse complement strand
GGCCACTTCGCCTTGCATACAGTGGCGAAATTGTCAGGGTCAGGGGATCGCAAATACGTTCCGAACGCCAATTCGCCCAAGTTGGAGCTGAAATTATTGGTGCCGATACCTTAAAGGCCGATGTCGAGGTTGTGTTGATGGCCCTTGATGCGCTTGAGGCTGCGGGCATTGGTGATATTACGGTTGATTTGGGTTTACCAACGCTTGTTGCCACCATAATAAAAGATACCGCCATAGACGCCGATACCACGGCTGCCCTTCGTTGCGCCCTTGACCGCAAAGACATTGCAGAAGTCACGGCGTTGGAAAAACAAATAGGCAAAAACCAAACAGCGACCATAAGTGGGTTGGTCGATGCGGTCGGGCCCGCAGTAAATGCGATGAAAAAACTAAAGTCGCTTAGTTTGACCAAAGACGCCAAAGAAATGATTGATGGTCTTTCTCAAGTAATTGACGGGATTTTATCGCAAAGACCCGATGCCTCGCTGACGATTGATGCGGTTGAAAACCGTGGGTTCGAATATCATACTGGTGTAACATTTGCTTTTTTTTCTAAAAGTTCACGTGGCGAGCTTGGACGTGGCGGGCGTTATCAAACAGATTTTGGCCCCGCCGTTGAACAGGCTAGCGGTCTCACTCTTTTCATGGATACTATTTTGCGTGCTTTACCTAGCGACAAAAGCAAGGACATTATTTTATTGGGGCCGAAAACTTCGCGCAACGAAGCAATTAAATTACGCTCTGAGGGATGGATTGCCATTCAACAATTAGATGATCGGGCAAAACCTGAAATAGAGGCAAAAAGGCTTGGCTGCAGCCATGTTTTTACTAACGCTAAAATAACAAAAATTAAAAAGTAACCACCATAAATATAAAACAAAAGGGAAGTAGATAAAAATGGCCAATGTGGTAGTGGTCGGCTCGCAGTGGGGCGACGAAGGTAAGGGAAAGATTGTTGATTGGCTGTCAGAGCGCGCCGATGTGGTTGTTCGCTTTCAGGGCGGTCATAACGCCGGACACACGCTTGTTATTGATGGCACCGTATTCAAACTACATATCCTGCCAAGTGGCATTGTACGCAAGGGAAAATTATCGGTTATTGGCAATGGCGTTGTGCTTGACCCATGGCATTTGCTAAATGAAATTGAAAGCCTGCGTGCACAGGGTGTGGAAATAAACCCTGACAACCTAAAGGTAGCAGAAAACGCACCGCTAATATTGCCTCTTCACGCAAACCTTGATAACGCCCGCGAAGAAGCTTTGGGCAAGGCTAAAATCGGTACTACTGGTCGTGGTATCGGCCCTGCCTATGAAGATAAGGTGGCACGCCGAGCAATACGTGCTGGTGATTTGGCCGATAGCGAATTGATAAAATCTAAAGTGGAAAAAATGCTTTTTCATCATAACGCGCTGCTTAAAGGTTATGACCAGCCGCTTTGTGATGGCAACGAACTAGTTGCAAAATTGCTTGAGCTTGCGCCAAAAATTTTGCCTTACGTTGATACAATATGGAAAACAATCGATGAACAGCGCACCGCCGGCAAACGTATATTGTTTGAAGGTGCGCAAGGAACGATGCTTGACATTGACCATGGGACTTATCCATTTGTTACATCGTCGAACGTGGTTGCAGCACAAGCGGCAGTTGGTTCGGGTCAAGGGCCGGGTTCAATCGACTATGTTCTGGGCATCACCAAAGCCTACACAACGCGCGTCGGTGCCGGGCCGTTTCCAACCGAACTGTTTGACGATGTTGGCGAGGGCCTTGGTAAGCGTGGTCATGAGTTTGGCACCACCACTGGCAGACCGCGTAGATGTGGTTGGTTTGATGCCGTTCTGGTACGCCAAGCGGTCAAGGTAAACGGTATTAACGGTATCGCCCTTACCAAGCTTGATGTTTTAGATGGCATGGACGAATTAAAGGTCTGCACAGGGTATAAACTGGGTGGAAAAGTGCTGAGCCACCTTCCTGCTGCCACCGCCGATCAGGAGCAAGTAGAGCCTATTTACGAAACCCTTGAAGGCTGGGCAGATAGCACCTGCGGTGCACGTTCATGGGCAGATCTTCCGGCCACAGCAGTAAAGTACATTCGCCGGATCGAAGAATTGATTGAGGCCCCGGTAGCAATACTTTCAATCAGCCCCGAGCGCGAAGACACCATATTGGTCCACGATCCGTTTGCCGACTAAAGTGCTATTTTGTATTTAAATCATTGATTTACATACTTTTCATATTTTCTCAGTTAATCTGGGATATACCGCAAAGTTATATGGCGGAGGAAACGTAAATACTCTATTTTTTATGTTTTCTATGTGGCTACGCTAAGTATTGGCGATAGCCATTGGAAAGGGAAAAAATGGCAGAAACAGCAGAAGCCCAGAATGGTGCTACAGAAACTGCAAAACCGCAAATTAGCGGTGATGGACAAGCTATCGCCGATAATAGCAAAGCCGCGACTAGTGCCGAAAGCACCGCCCCCGCCCCCGGCAAAGACAAGCCAACACCCGCTGCATCAGGCGGACAATTTGCACCTATTATTTTAAAAAAACGCTATCAGATTAACCCTGGGAAACCTTTGCCAGAGTTTGACGGCCCGTCGGCAAAGGCATTTGAGGCCAGCGACCAACGCGACCCCAGTAGGCCACTTTATGCGTTGGTCTGCACCCCGGCGTTGCCGCCACGCATGACTATAATGGCCGAGCTAAAGAACCTTACCATTCACGGTCTTATTTCATTGGTGGAATATGGCGAGGCACAGTGGGAACCGCTTGGCCAACATGTAATGCTTGCCGTTTTTGAGCGCCCCTTAGGTGGAAGGCTAATTGATGCATTTCCCGCAGGCAGCGTCAAAGTAAGTGAATACGAACTAAGCAGAAGGGTTATAGAACCTATATCGCAAGCATTAATTCGCTTGAGAGACCTAAATATTCCCCATCGCGCGATTAGGGTTGAGAACCTTTATTTTCTTGATGCCGATCATGAAGATCTTGTTCTGGGTGAATGCGTAACTACCCCTTGCGGTTATGACCAGCCAACAATTTATGAACCGGTAGAACGCGGTCTTGCAATGAATTCTGGTCGCGGCACCGGGAACATTCTTGATGATCTTTATGCCCTAGGCGTTATGTCAACAATATTGCTGCTAGGGCGTAACCCAGTAGAAAAATTAAGTGACGATGCCCTTAACGCCAAAAAAATGGAACTGGGAACATATCAGGCCTTATGTAGCGAAGAGAGAATACCCATGGCACTGATAGAGCCACTGCGTGGCCTTCTTTCTGATAAAGCAGATGAAAGATGGGACACGGGCGCGCTTGAAGCATGGATAAACGGACAAAAAAAGACACCCATGCAAAGGCGTCCACCGCAAAAACCGAAAGAACCATATTTATTTTCAGGAAAAAAACTATTTTCCATTAGAACCATTGCTCAGGCATTTTCTAATAACATTCACGAAGCGGCAAAGGAAATAAAAAACGAAAAACTTGCCCATTGGCTTAAACAGTCAATGATGCTTCCGCTTGTAGCAGAAGAAATTAGCAAAATATCAGCGGCCGCAACGGCGTCGCAGGGCACGCCCGATGGAAGCGAAGAAGTAATGGTTGCAAAGGCCGTTATGCGATTGGATCCGGAAGGACCAATTCGTTACAAGGGATTTTCTTTTTTACCAGATGGTTTTGCAGTTGCATTAGCAGCCGAATATACCATTAAAAATAGCTACCAAATGCCGGCTGAAATATTAGAACGCGATTTGGTCGGGTATTGGTTTTCGTGCCAAGGTTCCTACAATGATTTCATGGCATATGAAAAAACATTTTCCACATTAAGATCTTTTTTCAAAATAAACGAAATGGGATATGGGATAGAGCGTTGCATGTATGAGCTAAATCCTTCGCTTCCATGTCAAAGTGAATTTTTGCGCAAAGAATATGTGACCCATGCTGAAGATATAATGGTGGCCTTAGACGAAGTTGCAAATACAGCTGATAAAAAAAGCAGGCCTATGGATAAACATATAGCCGCTTTTATTGCTACGCATTTCAAATATGATATTGCCCCGCATCTAAAAGCGCTATCTAATCCCCAACCGGAAACTTCGTTAATTGGCTTGCTTAGCCTTTATGCTTTAATGCAATGGCGCCTTAAAACCCCGGCTGTTTATGGACTTTCTCGCTGGTTGGGCGGTTTATTATCGCCAGCCATAGGTTCTTACCATAGCCGCTCAACCAGAAGATCAATTGAAAATGAAATCCCTGCACTTGTACGCCAAGGCAGCCTTCCCGAACTATTTGACCTTATAGATAATGCTCAAAGGCGTTCTCAGGATGGGGCAGACTTCGAAGATGCACAGGCTGAATTCGCTATGGCAGAAACGGAAATATTAAAAATAGCAGGTGATGACATTGACCAAACAGATGCAGCAATGAAAGCTGGTGAGCGCGCTACTGCGGTAACCGCTGTTGTGTTTAGCATGGTAGCCGTGAGTACCTTGCTTATTATAAATACTATATAAACATTACTGGAATTAACCGTGGCCAGAATTACCGAAGATTATTCAAATGCCCCACAGCCTCAGGGTAAAAAACGAGGGCTAGGCGGCAACGCATCGTGGATATTGATTGTCTCGGTGACCCTTTTTGTTATTGCCCTGCCAACAATGATATTATTACTTTTCGGAATGCTGCCTTCAATGGTTGCGTTAATTATCGATAGATCCAAAGGAAAGAGCGCCGCTTCCACAGTTAGTGCGGTTAATTTTATTGGCGTGTTTCCATATATTATGGATTTATGGAAAGGTGGAAATAATATAGATCAAGCCTTGGGCATGCTAGATATTTTTACCATGCTTATCATGTATAGCGCAGCCGCAATGGGATGGCTGTTGTTTATGTCTGCACCGCCGGTGATAAGTTCATTTGTTATGGTATTGCAACAAAGAAAGATTGCTAACTTACGCAAACAACAAAAATCTCTTATTGAAGAATGGGGGCCAGATGTTGCCGCCCTAACCGAAGGGTTTAACGAAGAGGGCGGCAAAGCCCCACACGATTTACAAGGTAACGCTGAACCACAAATTAGCGAACCGACAGCGCCACAGTAAACCGCAATAAAACCGGTAAACCAATAACGCTGCCGACACTAGATAAGTTTAAGAAGCTATATTCAATTCGATCAAAGTGTTCTTTACCGATTTTTGCACTTTACCAAAAGCGCGCTCTTCTATCTGGCGAACACGTTCACGAGAAATCCCAAATGACTGGCTAAGATTTTCCAACGTTGCGGGTCTTGATTTTAGGCGTCGCTCAGTAAGAATAATACGTTCACGATCGGTAAGTCCGGTCATGGCGCCCTTCAGAAGGCTGCGCCGACGTATAAGCTCCTGAAAATCAGATATCATTTCTTCTTGATTTAACGAATCGTCTTGAAGCCAGTCCTGCCATTCCCCTTCGCCGTCCATGCGCACGGGCGAATTAAGCGATGCATCACCGCCTGCCATGCGACGGTTCATTGAAATGACCTCATCCTTTGTTACGTCAAGGCGTTTTGAAATAGCCTCCACATGTTCTGGCTTCAAGTCACCGTCTTCGTAGGCGTCCATCTGCCCTTTCAGGCGACGAAGATTGAAAAACAGTTTTTTCTGGGCAGCGGTTGTACCCATTTTTACCAGCGACCATGAACGTAAAATGTATTCTTGGATTGATGCCCTTATCCACCACATAGCATAGGTCGAAAGACGAAAACCTTTTTCCGGGTCAAACTTTGCGACCGCTTGCATCATGCCAATATTTCCTTCGGAAATAAGCTCTGCCAGTGGCAACCCATAACCGCGAAAGCCCATGGCAATTTTGGCTACAAGGCGCAGATGGCTGTTTACAAGCTTTTCTGCGGCTTCTTGGTCTTCGCCATAAATCCAACGACAAGCAAGGTTTTGCTCAACCTCAAAGCTGAGCATTGGAAACTTTCTTATTTCCTGAAGGTAACGACTAAGGTTTTGTTCCGGTGAAAGGTTTACCGGGGGGATATATTTACTGCTGCCCATCTCAATTTCTCCCGAGATTTTTATATGTTCAGTCATTAGTTGCCGTGCCAGCTCTCCATATGGTGGAAAACGACTGCCCCCCGGCAGCGCAACGGTTTCAATAACTCAGCATAATACTCGGGTATTATTTATGTCAAACTTTATCTAATTTATTATATATCTCATTGATAAAACTAGGTAATTTCCTCTCGAGCAGTATCCGTTCCCTGCTCTTTGGGTGCAAAAACCCCAATTTATACGCATATAATGCTTGATGGCCCAAGTTATCCACAGCCAATGCTGCATCGCCACCCAAACGCTTTACCTTGGCCCCACCGCCACCGCCATAAACCTGATCTCCCATGACCGGATGACCAATTGACGCCATGTGCACCCTTATCTGGTGTGTTCGCCCGGTTGAGAGCACGCACTCAACCAACGATGCCTCGGACCCAAATGCTTTAAGCGTTCGATAGTGGGTTTTAGCGGTTTTTCCGCCATTTTTAACTATAGCCATTTTTTTTCGATTATTTGGTGACCTCGCAATATTGCCCTCAATATCGCCTTCGGGCGGCATCGGCACACCCCAAACAAGGGCAAAGTAGGCCCGGTCAATGCTATGGTCGGCAAATTGTTCGCTCAAAGCATGATGGGCGCGGTCATTTTTGGCGGCAACAATAAGCCCGCCAGTCCCCTTATCAAGGCGGTGGACTATCCCCGGGCGCGCTACCCCGCCTATGCCCGAAAGAGAGCCTTCACAATGATACAAAAGCGCATTAACTAACGTTCCTGTGGCATTGCCGGCAGCCGGATGAACCACCATTCCTGGTGCTTTATCTATTACTATTAGGTCTTCATCTTCAAAGACCACGTCAATGGGTATATTTTCAGGGCTAGGCACAGCAGAAATAGGTTCAGGTATACAGACATTATATTTTTCACCCTGCTTTACCTTGTGTTTTGCCTTTAACGGCACGCCTTCAGTTGCTGGCAGCAAAGAAATCATTCCTTCATCCAGCAATGCCTGAACCCTGGCACGGGAAATATCATGAACAGATAGCGCATCGGTCAATACTCTATCAAGGCGCTCCCCATCCTTGCCTGGAGGCACTTCAACGGTGTATGTCCTTAAGTCGGGTAAGTTGTTATCATCAATGTCATTCATAATAATGAGAGTGAACCAAAAACATGCATGCACTCAAGGGTATCGTTGTATTTATGGGACTTATTATTGTCACCCTGATGGTTCTTATCGTCTATGGTATGATACAAAAGGCAAAAAACCCCGATTTTTCGTTTTTTTCCAGCGATAAAACGATTGAGCAACAATCGGGTAAAGCTGATGCAATTCAAGATGTTTTGCTAGACCTACCCCGGGGCAGCACAATCGAAGGCACCGACATGACCGGTGAGCACATGGCCATCAGGGTTGATACCGACGGCAAAAATGGCGCTGACACCATAATAGTAATTGATATATCCAGCGGCAAAATTCTCAGCCGGCTAGGGTTAAACCCGTGATAAACATTCCGGTAACTTTGCTGGAAAAAATCAAGCACGAGGCCGAGGTTGCCCGTCCCAATGAATGTTGCGGTTTATTGGTGGGAAACGCGGTTGGTGAAAATATTTCACTAACCCGCGTGGTTCCCAGCCCCAATACAAAAATTGATAATGATGTTAATGGTCATAACAGTTTTGAAATTGATCCGAAAATTCATTTTGATCTATTGCGCGAAGTCAAAAAAACCGGCGAAACAATTGTTGGCAATTACCATTCCCATCCGGGCAAGCCACCTATACCGTCAAAACGCGATATTGAAAATGCTTTTGAAAAAAACCACGTGTGGTTAATTATTGGGGTTGATAAAAACGGTCAGGCCAATGAATTTGGCGCATTTTATCTGGATCGTAAAAATGCACACATAACCAATCTGGAAATAGTTGAGATCTGATATCAATTCTTAATTTTATCTAACGCGCTAACATGCCAACGGCGCACCAATATAGGTTCGACGCGACCTTTAACGGAAATGGTTCACCGACATCACTTAATAATTTTTCTTTTAATGGTGCCATCTTATTATTTATTTTGGCGATATTTAATTTACCCAGTTGATTTTTCTAAAATATCAAGCGCTTTCAACCAAGCCTGCTCGGCATCTTCTAGGTCGCCCTCAATTTTGGCTGAACGCATTTGCAAATCAATCACGTGCTCTTTGTCAGCGCCTTCTAAATAAATTTCAGGATTGGCTAGCTCTTTTGCTATTTCTGCTTTTTTTCGTTCAAGGCGTTTTACCCATGCCTCGGCTTGTTGTGCTTCTTTTTTTAAGGGAACCAAGGCTTCGCGTGCCGCTGCAGATTGGCGTCTTGCTTCTTTTTTATCAACCGTCACTGTTGGTTGTTTTTTCTCGTTTTCTGTGGCTGGCTTTTCCCCACGCAAAGATTGCCTTTTGCCCAATAGGCGCGAACGATAATCATCAAGGTCGCCATCGTACGGTTCAATTTTACCATCTTCGACCAACCAGAACTGATCGGCCGTGGTTTCAATAAGGTGTGGATCATGACTTACAATTATTACCGCCCCTGGGAATGCGTTTATTGAATGCACCAATGCTTGGCGGGAATCCACATCCAGATGGTTGGTCGGTTCATCCAGCAACAAAATATTTGGTTTATCTGCACTGATAAGGGCAAAGTTAAGGCGTGCTTTTTCTCCACCGGAAAGATCGCCAACAATAGTTTCGGCGCGTTCTTGCGAAAAACCAAACCGGCCCAGCTGGGCGCGAACTTGTGGTTCGTTGTCACGCGGACGGGCGCGATCCATCAAAATGTATGGGGTTGCGCTGGCGTCCAATTCATCTGCTTGATGCTGCGCAAAATAACCAACCCTAAGGCGCTTTGACTTGTTTATGCTGCCTTCAAGAGGCTGCAATTTACCCGCCAACAATTTTATCAGTGTTGATTTACCATTACCGTTTGCCCCCAACAGGGCAATGCGGTCTTCGCTATCAATGCGCAGTTCAAGATTGGAAAGCACTGCTTTACCATCGTATCCAATTGATGCGTTATCTGTGGTTACCAGTGGGGATGCCAAAAATGCTGGTTCGGGGAAATTAAATGATATGGATGCTTCGTCCCGGTCTTCTGGGATGGGCTCCATTTTTGAAAGCATTTTGATGCGCGATTGGGCCTGTTTGGCTTTGCTTGCCTTGTAACGAAAACGATCAATAAATTCTCTGATGTGCGCGGTCTGAGCTTCGCGCCGGGCACGTTGTTTAGCATTAAGCTGCAAACGTTCGCGCCTAGTACTTTCAAACCTGTCATAACCACCCTGATAAAGGGTCAATTTTGAATGTTCCAGATGCAAAATTTCACTAACTGCACGGTTTAGCAGTTCACGGTCATGGCTAACCAACACAATAGTTCCGGGATAGCCCTTAAGGTAGCCTTCCAGCCATAATGTTGCCTCAAGATCTAGATGGTTGGTCGGCTCATCCAGCAATAGCAAATCAGGCTCAGAAAACAATAACGACGCCAGCGCCACACGCATTCGCCAACCACCGGAAAATTCACCACATGGGCGGCCCTGGGCGTCATTATCAAAACCCAAGCCCACAAGTATTCTGGCCGCGCGCGCGTGCGCACTGTGGGCTTGTTTATCTGCTAGGCGGGCATGAATTTCACCAATGCGGTCTGGATCAGTGGCGGTTAAGGCTTCGTTTTCCAGTGCCACCAGCTCTTTGTCGGCTGACATGACCGTATCCAATAGGCTTTGGCTGCCAGATGGTGCTTCTTGGTGGGTAAGGCCTACTTTCCAGCGAGTAGGCAAGTGAATATGCCCGCCATCAAGCTCAATATCACCCGATATTAGCTTTAAAAGCGTGGTTTTACCCGTACCGTTACGGCCCACAAGGCCGACGCGATGTCCGGTGTTTATGGTGGCATCGGCCCCATCGAGTAAAACCCGAGCGCCGACCCTATAAGTGACCTTATCAAGACGTAACATGGGCTGGTGTGTATCATGCAAGCCCGTGGCGATAAAGCATACAATTGTGGAATTAGCACAGTTTTTTGATTAAACTTGTTCATAAATCAATATTGCGCACCCAAGAACGCATCTCCAAAACACACAAATGTAAAAATATAATGGGGTATCAGATGTTCAAAAATGGAAGCAAAGACGCCGAAGAAAATTCACAAATACAGGAATTCATGACATCCGCTGCTAAAATTACAGAAGGTAAAAGAGATTTATCATTCACCGACCTGCAGCACCCAGATATGGTAAAATTCCTGCCTCACATATCCATTGTGCGCCCGGTTAAGGGTGAACACATGTACAAATACCTTTTTTGGGGTGGCAACTTAACCAACGAATACGGTAAAGAGCTTACTGGGAAAAAAATGTCTGAGGGCGAATTTGATTATGCCGAGGAAGAGCTTATCAATCTTACCGATCGCATAATTAAAACCCAAGAAATAGTTTTTACTAGTGGTACTTTGGATTGGAAAAACAAAGACCACCGTAAATGGCATATGGTTTCCTTGCCGCTAGTACACAAAAATAATGAAAACGAAGCAATGTCCTTTGTCGTATTATAAAACAAATGAAATTGAAATAAGCATCAAAAACCTAAAAAAGGGGTTTGATGACAATTTGGTATTAAACGCAATTGATTTAGACATTCATCGCGGTGAAATAGTTGCCATCGTTGGCGGTTCAGGTTGTGGTAAAACGGTTTTACTTAAACATATTTTAGGCCAGCTAAAGCCCGACAGCGGCGAGGTATTAGTCGCCAATCATGAAACCGACCCTGCCCAATTAACAAAATTAAATAGCATCGATGAACAAGAAATGAGCTTAATCCACACCCACTGGGGCGTGGTCTTTCAAAACAATGCACTTTTTTCAGGTTCGGTCATGGACAACATGGCGCTATGGTTAGATGAAATTAAAAATTTATCTACTGCTGAAATTAAACCCATAGCCACACACGCATTACAATCTGTTGGTCTTCCGATTACGGATGAATTTTTATCCATGCCCATAACAGATCTTTCTGGCGGCATGGCCAAACGTCTTGCGGTGGCGCGCGCTATTGCTATGAACCCTAATGTTATTTTTTATGATGAACCGACGACCGGTCTGGACCCAGCCAGCGCCATGCAGATTCATGACCTTATAATCGCTACCCACAAAAATAATAAAGGCAAAGGCAAAAGCGGGGAAAGAACAAGCATTATTATCACCCACGATAAAGATTTACTGAAACGGATTAGCCCCAGAATTGTAATGCTGCACGATGGTCATGTGTATTTTGATGGAACACTGCAAGAGTTTGAAAAATCTAACTCACAATTCATAAAGCCATACTTTGAAAATATGGGCAAACTGCACCAACGCGAAGCCCCATCTGTGCCATAATTTATTACAATTATTTGGCAATAAAACGTTTTTTACCCCTATAATTGCTATGTTTCATAGTGATTAGCGTCACTGTTTATATGTACTTATTGACGTTATATAATAGCCTAAGATGCCCCAAAATCGTGGGCGTGCACTTAACAGGCCCATATTTAAAAAGGCACTAATGATATGTTTTTAAAAATTGGTAGAAATTCAATTATTATTTCACTTATGGCTATTGCCATATCGGCCTGCGCCGGAAAAACAGAAAATATGTCAACAGGTGCCGGGGCAAATGCAGTTGAAATTGCCCAATATGGCGAGGCGATAAATCATTTTCGTAATCTTATAAAACAAAAACCAGATGAACTTAAAGCCTATCTCGGATTATCGCGCAATCTGCGCTGGACTGGCCAGACAGACGAAGCGGCAAAAATTCTAGAAAAAGTGCGAAATAAATTTGCCAATGATGGGGCTTACCTTGCTGAGCTTGGCAAAGTTCGCATAAACCAAGGCAGGATTGAACAAGGTATAAACTTGCTTGGTGATGCATCAGAAAAAAAACCTGATGACTGGCGCTTACATTCTGCCCTTGGCATTGGGTTTGACTACTTGGGTTTTTATGGCGACGCACAAACATCATATAAACGCGCGCTGGAACTTTGCCCCGATGACGCGGCGGTAATGAATAACATGGCCATATCGCAGGGCCTATCGGGCAGTATTGACCGGGCGATAATTACCCTTGAAACAGCTCTTTCGTACGGCAGACACAGTGAAAAAATTTCCAAAAACATAAAAGTATTTAAAGATGCGCGTGATCTTTGTTCAACCTGCGGCGGTAAATACCTGCGCGATTCCAAGGCAAGCATACTAGCTGCTGGGCTTCGCGCCACCGATGATCGTTCGGCGTGCGATCCTGAACCTCAGTTCACCCAAAGCGCAAATTCCATGACCGAAGAATTAACCGATGGCCCATCTATAAATATAAAAGTTTATTTCGAATTTGATTCAGCCATTTTACGCCCAGAAACCAAAGGCACGCTTGATGATCTTGCGGCGGCACTCAATTCTGAAGCCTTGAAAGGTTACCGCTTTGAAATTGCCGGTCACACTGATGCAGTTGGAAACAATGAATACAACATCGCCCTTTCCGAACGTCGCGCAAGGTCGGTGCTGGATTATTTGGTAACCGAATTTAGCATTGATGCTAGCAGGCTTGAAACCGTTGGCTTCGGCGAAGAACGCCTGCTTGACCCCACCGACCCCGAAGGCGATATCAATCGTCGGGTTCAAATTACGCGCCTTAATAAATTGTAAGCGCAAAATATAAGCATAAAATGTAATTAAAACATTATTGCTTAACCGCAAAACCTTCGTTCACAAGCCCGCCAAGAACATTTTTTACATCTGATTGTAGCCGTTCTAGCGATATTACCGGGAATGCAGCAGAAAGTATTTCGGCCATTTCCATTCCGCTTAAGGCCTCATTATTTGGCTGGTCCATAAGCCGCCAAATTGCTGCGGCCGTTGGGTTGAGGTTATAGATGGTTACGCCATCAGGATGAACCAAAAATACATCTTCATCCACCTCGCGAAAAATGGCTTGCGGATGGCGTAAAATAATACCCTGCATAACATCATCGTTCATTGTTTTATTGCGCCTTTTTACTTTTCATTTGCAAATGTTGACATCAATAACTTGGCTGCATCTTCGCTTCGCCCATAGGTTAAACGCAAGCATTCGCACCCGGCAACCATACCATTGAGATTATCCAAAATTTCTATTGCGCTTACATCTTGATTTAGGCTTTGCATAATTGTGTGTTTAAGTATTTCACTTTTTTTTACAGTAATAATTTCAGCTGCTGCATCTTTTTTGCGCTCAAGCAAAATAATCCTGTTAACTGGCGCGCTTTGCCCCAGTGAGGCAAGTTGTGTTTCATTTAAATTGATATACAAAAAATTTTCGCTTTTAGGCCCTGCATGGGAATTGATAAAATCAGCACCCTCAGGCGCAAGATCATCGGGAAGCGGCAAACGCAGGCGCGGTAAAAAACCCGGTGCGACACCCATAAACAAACCATTGCCCTGCTGCGGATCAAGCGGTGTTACATCATCTGCAAATAGGCGTGCCCCACGGGCAGCTAATAAAACCCCAAGGGTGCTTTTCCCGGCATTGTGCGTGCTGGGGAAAACACTAAGCCCGCCATCCAATTCAACCGCCGCGGCATGCAGGGCAAGAAGTTTGCCGGAATCTGCGATAAAGGCACGTTCAATATCCAAAAGCAGATCACAAACAGCGTCCACCGGATTTGCTAAAACCATTTTCCCGCCATTCAACCATGGTGATGTTCTCTCATAGCCAGTCGGGCCGCGCCGTATGCGAATAATAGGGTTTTTGCTTGCGTTATTTTTGGCGGGCTTAAATTTCCAACCTTTAAGAACCTTTTCCAGCACGGGAACAAGCTCTTCGGTGCCATCAAAGGATATCATATTTTTTAAGCCTTCAAACTTCAGCTCCATAGTAATATCCCCCATCAACCCGGATTATTTGTCCTAACGCACCAAGTCATATTTTATATCTTGTTTTATATCTTGGCATTTTTTAGTGATAATATGGTTTTACTGCCTAACAAAGCGCAATAAAACCTAGAAAAACAGCCGCCCAACCTGAACACAAGATGAATGGGTCCTTCAGTGGCGTTTAAGGCTACCGGATGCATTCTATAGTCTACCAAATTAGATTTTAGGTTTATAATACAGCAACTACCGCACACCACATATTATGCCAGCACAACGGAGAAAAAGCTTATGAACAATAAAAAATTTGATACCCGCCCACGTAAGATAAATCGTCGCAAAGCATTAGCCCTGTTGGGAATGGCCGCAGCTGTGGCCTATGTGGTTCCCACCCTTACATCCCTCAACGGTGCCAACGCAGCATCAGGTGGTGGTGGCTTTATGGGTCAGATATTTGGTGGTGGAAAACCCCGCGGTATGCAGGGCTTTGGTTCCGGCGGCAGAGGTAATTTCATAATTAACGATCCCATAACTGCCAAAGAATGCGCTGAATGCCATCAGGCATATGGCGCAGAAGCCCTGCCGCAGGGTTCATGGCGTCTTATTATGGGAGACCTTGCAAACCACTTTGGCGAAGATGCCAGCCTAGATGAAGCAACCCGCAAGCATATTGAAAATTACCTGCTAACAAATTCACCTGCAGGTGATGGCCCGTTGCGCATCAGTGAAACCCGCTGGTTTGTCAGCGAACATAGGGGTGAGGCCAGACTAGGCGGGAAGGCCAAATCATGGTCTGACTGCAAAGCGTGCCATTAAAAACTGGCTATTAGCTATTAATTGACATTGCTCAAGGCTAACTTTGATTAACTTTGGTTTTGTGTTTTTCCTATTGATAAGGGTACAAAAAAAAGTTAGTTGATGTCTGATTCAGGAAATCAGATTTACATCTGATAGATAGGCGAGAGCAATTAGTTTTAATTGGGCATACTTATACTATCCGTCAGCTTCGGGCCTCTTCCCCCCTTTTCCCGTAGGTCCGCGATTGACGGTTTGGCGGCACCGCATCCTTCTTTGTAAGGGTCGGTGCCGCCATATCTTTGGGGATTAGTTAGCGGGAAATTAGCTCGGTAATTTATTAGGCGCTATCAGCTATCGTTAGCGGCCTTTTTTTCGGCTTCCGCTACCTTGGCGCGAACGTCGTCCATATCAAGGGCCTTTATTTGAACAATAAGCTCCTCAAGGGCAGATTCAGGCAGTGCGCCCGGCTGCATAAAAACCATAACTTTTTCGCGAAATGCGGCAATGGTGGGAATTGAGCGAATGCCAAACTGTCCGGCAAGCTCTTGATGGGTGTCGGTATCTACTTTGGCAAAAGCCACATCCGCATGCTTTTCAGATGCTGCGGTAAAAACAGGGGCAAATGACTTGCACGGGCCACACCATTCTGCCCAGAAATCTATCAATACTATGTCGTTGCCTTCGATGGTGCTATCGAAGTTGTCTAGGTTCATTTCAATTGTAGCCATGGATATTTCCTTTGATATTTTAAATAATCGGCAAAAAATCTAAGTTTAGTTTTTTCTAATATAGGGCAGGAAATGTGGTTTTGCCACCCCCACCGGGGTATTTTTTTAGACCATTGAAAATAAATATTTTTTACTTGGTTTTGGCCAATAAACCACCATTTAGTATGGACAAAAGCCATTCAGACAGCGTTCACCTGAATGAGAATAAGTTTGCTTCCAAGGCACAATTGCCACCTTTTATTTGGGTGCGTGGGCAGGAAAATTTTAATATTTATAAAGGACAAATCATGACGGATATATCTTCAATTGGTGGTGCAATTTCTTCTCAAAGCGCCGAGCTTGCCCGCACCCAGCAACAACAACGCACCCAAGCCGAAGCCAGCCAAGCCGCAAGCGACGATGGCAATGACACTGAAAACGACAGCGATTCCGATGACGGTGGATCTGTTACAGCCACCCGCGGGCAGAACCTTAATATTACTGCATAGAATTTTTTTGGTAAAAATGGTTGTTAAAATCGTTCATCGTTGAACGTGCTGTTCCATATCTGTTTTTATTTTTTTTTCACTGCCGTTGGTTGAAAATTTGAGCTGTGGTGATAGCAAGTACCCTGCCACCAAATTGGCCACTGTTTCCAATGACCTGATATGCACACGCTCATACCCATGGGATGCATCAAGCCCAAAGCACATCAGCGCCACACGTACATCGTGACCGGCTTTTTGTGCACCAGCGCCATCAGATAAATAATAATTAAAAACATCCCGGCTGAATTCCAGCTTTTCCCGGCGGCAAATATCAATCAGGTGCATGCTCAATGCTCGGTCGAACGGGCCACCCATATCCTGCATGGCAATAGTAACACCAAATTCGCAAGTATTTTGTTCTGGCGCCATGGTGCCATTGTCAACCGAAACTAGCTCCTTGATCACGGGGTCAATTATATGCGCCCCGCCTGTACCAACTTCTTCGGTTACGGTAAACAAAATATGACAATTGATTGAGGGTATGATTTTTGCTTTTTGTATTGCACGCAGTGCTGCTAAAACCGATGCCACGCCAGATTTGTCGTCCAGATAACGCGAATTAATATAGCCGCTATCGCTAATTTCAAAATTAGTATCTACAGATACAAAATCACCCACTCGTATTCCCAACTGCCACAGGCTATCAGACCCCGTGCATGTTTCATCAATCCGAATTTCAAGGTTTTCCCAAGTGGTTGGTTGGCTATCAACTTGCTTGTGGTAGGTATGGCCAGATGCCTTTAACGGTAAAACCGTTCCGCGATACTTTTTTCCATTATCACAATGGACCAAAACCCTTGCGCCTTCGGCAAAACGTGAAGACCACGTACCCACTGCTACCAGCCCTAACCTTCCATTTGGTTTAAGCCTTTTAACCATCGCCCCTAACGTATCAAGATGTACCGCAACAGCTCGGTGGGGTGCATTTTTTTTGCCTGGAATAAACGCCTTGATTGCACCACGGTTGGTTATTTCATAAGAAATTCCCATACTATCTAACTCGGCCGAGACCATATCCACAACCGCCTCGGTCATGCCCGCTGGGCTGGGAATGTTTAACAATTTTTCCAAAGTATTTTTTAGATATTTACTATCGATGGCAGGTTTTGACATTGCCGTATTCTCCTAAGGGGTTGCGTCGACCTATTGCTTAATATTTTAAGTGCGATCATTTATGCGTCTGATAAATTCTTCAATAATAATTGTGTAAAGCTTATCCTTAATGATCTTGTCTTCGACCCCCCTATCAATGCTGGGGTTGTCATTAACTTCGATAACAAAAATGCCTTTGTCGGTCTGTTTTAGATCTACCCCATAAAGACCATCGCCAATTAATTTGGCTGCCCGAGTGGCAATTTCTATTACTTCGTTCGGCGCATCTTCAATGGCAAATGTTTTAAACCCACCTTCCTTGAAGGTTCCATCAGCATTATGATTGACAATCTGCCAATGATTGCGCGACATCCGGTATTGGCAAACATAAATTGGTTCACCCCTTATTACCCCCACGCGCCAATCGTATTCGGTATAAATATATTCCTGTGCCAAAATAAGGCGTGATTTTTGCAAAAGCTCACTGCCGAATTGCATTACTTCCTCTGCGGATTTGGCTTTGTGCATTCCTCGCGAAAACGATCCATCCGGGATTTTAAGAATTATTGGATACCCTAAATCTTCCACCATCTCGGGGACCTTATCAGGGGTAAAGTTACGCCGGTTGATAATGCGCGTTTTGGGGGTTGGAATATTACGGCGTTGCAACAATTCATGCAGATAGACCTTGTTGGTGCAGCGCAAAATAGACGTTGGGTCATCTATAACCGCCATACCTTCCTGTTCGGCTTTACGCGAAAATTGATAGGTATAATGATCTATAGCGGTGTTGGTGCGTATAAATAGCGCATCAAATTCAGGAAGGCGGCGATATGATTTTTTTGTTATCAATTCAACATCAATCCGCATTGATTGACCGATACGGATGAATTTTTCTAATGCTGCTATGTCAGATGGTGGCAAGGCCTCCTCCGGATCATACAATATGGCAAGATTATAAAGTGCAGTTTTATTTCCCCTGCTGGGTTCCTTGCGTGCCCGGGTGTAGGCCAAAACCGCATCAAAAAAAATGTGCGCTTGCTCATCATTAACATTGTGCAAACCCATTGGGCTAATTGATGCAATTTTCCACCTTTTGCCCGGAATAATATCTAACCGCAGTATTGGATAACGAAAAACATCAAAACATTCTGCCGCTAGACGCTTAAAGCGCACGTCAGAAGACCTGCCAAAATAAAAAGATAGTGTAAATGGTTCTTCGGGTGGATCTGAAAGACGATTTATTATTTTATTTAAAATAGATTCCATTTCCGGCAAGGCAAAGGAATATAAGTTTTTCTTTGCCATGCTTAGCACGTCGGCAACTGTGGGCATTGGTAATTGCCCGCGGGCCTCGGCCAACAATGAGCAATAATAACCAGCGCTTAAATAGTTATAGTTACGGCACAGATTTATAATTCGTGTTGGTTGTTTTGTATTTTTTTGTTCCTGCGAAAGAAACTCTTCTGCAGTTACAAGATTAAGCCCTTCTCGCGACCAGCGCCAATCTGCTGGTCGATCAACAATTATGATATAGCGAGACATTTTTAGTCTTTTTCCTTGTTGTTGTTAATTATTATTGCAGCAAAATGTTTTTGACTGCCAAAGCGCATCATCCGTTCAAATTCTTGTGGGGTTATGGGAATGCCAATACAGTCTGTTGGCGAGCGGTTTTCTTCAACGTCAACAAACGGATCGTTTATATAAATAAATCTATCATCGTATGCGGTTGCTACCACCCAATGGGGGATTTTATCGCCACTTAAACGGTACGCGCTTATAAGCACTACGGGTATGGCACCGCTGTCTAAATGATTGCAAAGATCTTTAGCGCTTAACTGGATATCCGATACCTTAATGCCGGTTTGTGCAAGTTCGGTTTGAAATCCTTCTTCAACCAAACGAATAACATCTTTTTTTATTTCACTTCTAACCGAATCAATAAACATTTCTGTTTCATTGCTGGCAGACACGGATACATCAAAACCGCGCTTGTGTGCAGCCAATGCCAAACCCAGTGGCCCACATCCACCGTGGCCAGATGTCATAAAAATTGTTGTGGCCTCGCGCCATAATTTAAATTCAAACGCACGATCGGTATTTATGCCCTTATCAAATGCATTCATCGCCATAATTAGGCAAGCGGGTCCGCAGGTAAATTCCAAAGTTTGGGCATAATACGGCACCCGATTGAGGTTTTTTGCTAGGTGCTTAGCTAAAAGTTTTTCCATACGCACGGCACTGGCATGGTCTTCGTAATAATCTTCATGCACTGCAAAGGTGCGATAACCCATATCAATATATAATTTTTGTGCTTTTTTATTTTTTTGGTGCACCTCTAAACGCATGCGGGTTGCGTTGTGTTTTAAGGCGCGTTTTTCTGCCTCTTGCAGTAACGCCTTGCCAACACCTTGACCACGCAGTTTTGGATCAACCGCGATTGAATACAATCGTGCCAACGACGTGTTGGAATGCAAAAGCACCAACGCATAACCACGCAGCACCCCGTTTTCCTCGTCTACAATAAGCGGTGATCGACCTTTGGTAATGAAATTCTTGATACTACGCGCAGACATGCGGTCAGTCTCAAAACACTTGTTTTCGAGATCTACCAAGGCTGGAACATCGTCCACAACGCCATCGCGTATCATTTTATGATGCCAAAAAAAACAAGCGCCAAAAAGGCACTACCAAGTAAATTCTGAACCATTGCACAATTTTAATCAAAGGTTTTTTGCTATGGCATGGCTTTAAAAAAATTATTTTATCCAGCCATCAACCTCGGCCATGGCCGCTTCAGAGCCAAAGGGCGTGCCCACCACCACCAAGCCGCTACCCAGTATACGGTGGGTGTTTTTACCGGGGGCAAAGGTTACTTCGTGGCGAGTAACGTTTTTTAACTGCACCTGATTAAGGCTTTCAACCATATCATTGTGCAACCCTGCCGCTAGCACCGGATACCAAAGAACAATTACCGCTTCCGGCCATTTTTTATGCAGGTCAAAAACAAACCCTGCCACGGTTTGGTATTCGGTTTTTATCTCATAGCTTGGGTCTATAAACACCAATCCCCGGCGGAGCTTGGGTGGGGAAATAGCCAGCGCCCCTTCAAACCCGTCACGCAGATGAATGTGTGCATTCCACCCACGCATGGTTTTAACAAGGTTTCTATTTTCCCCCGGATGCAATTCCATTAAATGAATTTCATCATTTTTAGAAAGTAAAGACCGGGCAATTACGGGTGATCCGGGATAGAAGGTTTTTCCAAACTGGGCCTTAACCTGATCTAGCACCTTGCGGTAAGGATGGCCAATTGGCGGAATATTATCTGGCAAGTATTTCAAAATGCCGTATTCAGCCTCGCCGGTTTTTAGACTTTCACTGCTGGACAAATCATAAAGCCCGCTTCCCGCATGGGTTTCCATATATGTAATGGGCGTTTGTTTTTTCTTCAGATGTGAAAGCAACACCGCCAGCGAGGCGTGCTTGTGAATATCTGCTACATTTCCGGCATGATAGGCGTGTTGATAAGATAGCACTGTTAATGGCCTTTCGTTGCGCTTTGGCGCTTTGGCTTTTTGGCTTAGGCGTTACGCAAATAAGTGTAGCTACTTAGACAGGATTCATAAAAATCAACCAGCTTTACCCCATCACGCGAACCAAGCGCACCAGCGGCAACCGTGCGATCAACCATTTCCTTGACCCGGTCTGCCATGGCGACTGGGTTATATTGCATTATTTTTAAAACCTGTCCGGCAGTAGAGCCCGTTATGAATTCTTCAACATAAAACCCTGTTGGATCTTTTGGGTCGCAAAAAATATGTGCTTCGTTTAGGCGGCCAAAAAGATTGTGCATGTCGCCCATTACGTCTTGATAGGCACCTGTCATGAACAGCGCCAGATAATAACTCTCCCCCGGAACTAGTTCGTGTAGGGCTAAGGTATCACTTGTTCCAACCTCGCCGATAAATTGTGAAATGCGGCCATCGCTATCGCAGGTTATATCGGCAATCGTGCAATTGCGGGTTGGCTTTTGGTTAAGTCGTGTCAGCGGCACCACTGGCAATACCTGCTGAATGGCCCAACTATCGGCAGCCGACTGAAAAAGTGAAAAATTACACAGGTACTGCGAGCCCAAAAGCGATTCAACGTCACGCATATCTTCGGATACAAATTCCTCGGTTTTGAGGCCGCGCGATACTGCCCGCATTAGCCGCCAATAGAGCGATTCTGAGCGTGCCAGTTCTTCCATTCCCAGTACGCCAAGCTTAAACGCATTAACCGCGTCCTCCATCAAAACCAGTGCTTCGTTGTAAGCATCTTGATAATTTTTTCCCTCAGTAAGATCGGCCAGAAGGTCGCGCATGTTTGTTACTAAGATATGCTCGTCGTCTACTTGATCGGTATCTATTGGGTTGGCATCATTAGCAATTTCGCCGATTACCCGCATAACAACACATGAATGATGCGCAGTTATCGCCCGGCCACTTTCGGTAACCAAGGTTGGATGGGGAACCTCTTCCATATCGCAAACTTGCTTTACGCCATAAACCACGCCATTGGCATAATCATTCATGGTGTAGTTCATGGATGAATGTCCGCTGGAACTGCTACCATCATAATCAACCGCCAAACCGCCACCAATATCAAGATAAGTAAGCGCAATACCGCGCTTGACCAGGCGGGCATATATGCGGGCTGCTTCTTGTACCGCATCGCGAACAAAACGAATGTCTGATAATTGGCTGCCAACATGAAAATGCAACATGCGTATGGAATCACCAAAGCCGCTATCTTGAATTAATTTAATTGCATTTAGTATTTCTGAAATAGTCAAACCAAACTTTGCGCGCTCGCCGCTTGATTCGCTCCACTTGCCTTCGGTTTTGGTGCGCATTTTTATACGCAATCCAATTATCGGCTCTACTTCCATTTCGCTGGCAATGCGCAACAACGGTTCTATCTCGCTGTATTTTTCTATTACCACCACCACCTTGCGGCCCATTTTGCGGCCCAACATAGCAAGGCGCAAAAAGTCCTCATCCTTATAACCGTTACAAATGGTCAGGGCCTCGGTTCCTATGTCATAAGAAAGCACCGCCATTAATTCCGGTTTGGATCCTGCTTCAAGGCCATAATTATATGGCAGTCCCGCCTTTACTATTTCATCCACCACTTCGCGTATCTGATTTACCTTAATGGGATAAACGCCACGATAAGGTGCATCGTACCCAGCCTCAGCAATTGCGGTGGCAAAAGATTCATTTAACTGGCGTACACGATTTTTGAGAATATCGTGAAAACGCATAACAACCGGAAACTGCACATTTTGCTCGCGTAGTTCATCAACTACATCTTGCAGGGCAATTGGAACTTCGCGGTGATCAACATCAGGCAAGGCAAGAAGCTTGCCGTTATCACCTACACCAAAATACCCATCACCCCATCGCTGTATGCGGTAAAGATCGTCGGCATCGTCAATTGTCCATTCATCCATTTCCAGATCCTTTTACGCCAGAAATTATTCTCGCGTATATACATCAACATTTGCCAGTTGCATATAAAATCGCGTCCATCGGGACACATAAATAATGATAGCGTCCATGGCGCGTGCCTTGCCAGCGCAATCATGAACAAAAGAGCCAAATAGTTTGTAAAAGCAGCTCGCCTAGGAAGGCACTATCCATTAAGCTGGGGGTTGGTGGAAACGTCAACTTTAATAGGATGGTTGCTTAATGAAACAGTGTTTATGTGGTTCCGGGCGTAGTTTTGATGAGTGCTGTAAGCCCATAATTGATGGCGCCCCCGCACCTACAGCCGAAACGTTAATGCGTTCGCGTTACAGCGCATATGCGCTGGGCAATACAGATTATCTTGCCACCACCCTTTCATCTGATCTTAGCGATGAATTTGATCAGGTCGAAGCAGACGGTAATGCCAGCGATGCCAAATGGTTGGGCCTAGAAATTAAATCAGTTAGTGGTGGGGGCGAAGACGATGAAATTGGGGAAATAGAATTTATTGCTCGCTTTCAATTACATGGGCAACAGCGCGTGCATCATGAATTATCGCAATTTAGCCGTGAAGATGGGCGTTGGGTCTGCAGCGGTGGGGAAATGAACCCAAAAAGCCCACCCCGGCAATCTACAAAAATTGGTCGCAATGAACCGTGCCCTTGTGGTTCAGGAAAAAAATATAAAAAATGCTGCGGTGCCTAATGGATCGCCATTTTAAATGCACGGCGTGCGGCAAGTGCTGTTTTGGAAAATTACCACTTAGCATTAATGATGCTATTGCCAATGTTGGGCGGTTTCCCTTGGCCATTATGTGGTCAACCGTGCGCGCAGGTGCAAAATCTTTTGCTCTTAACGCCCGCCTCGGCACAACTATACAGCTTGGCAAACGAAAACAAATTGCGGTGCAAATAACCCCAATTTCATATATGCCGCCTTCGCTTTCATGTCCGGCATTGCTGGGGGATGGAATGTGTGCAATTCACGATAACAAGCCATTGCGCTGCAAGACCATGCCGTTTTACCCCTACCGTGAAGAAAATGATCAATTAGATTTGCTTGTGCCTAGGCCCGGTTGGTTGTGTGATACATCCGATCAAGCGCCGGTGGTTTACCGAGATAAAAAAATTGTTGATCCAAATGATTTCAAACGCGAACGAAAAGAATTAAACGATCAGGCCCAGATATTGCGCGAGTACGCCGATGGCTTGATGGCGCGCGCACCGAACGTTGCCGCTGAAGTTGAAAAAGCTGCAACCAAACCCCAAGGTGGAATGATAATACTAAACTTTACGACAATTATTTCACGGCTTAAACAGATTGATATGGAAACATTTGCAAAGGAACAGTTTCCCCTGATGAATGAATTTGCCGCTAAAACCAAGAACATGAAAAAGGCAGAGGAATTTCATCAGTATTATGTAAACGCGGCCACGGCGATGGAAAAATTTCTTGCGCGTAAACTAACCTCGCGTAAACCAATCTAATGGCAGCGCGGTAATTTTTGCAAAACTGAAACTTAAGATTTTTTAATTTTTAACTTAAGCACTGCAAAGACCAAGAATTATGTTGCGGGCTTCACCCGAATTTTATTTTTATTTACCTTGCTGCCGTGTAGATTTTCAATGGCGGCCATCGCTTCTTCGTCAAGGGCCATTTCGACAAAACCAAAACCTTTTGAAGAACCGCTCTCTTTATCAAGAACAAGGCTGCAAGATATAACGTTACCGTGCGCTGTAAATAATTCTTCTAAATCTTTTTCGCCAAAATCTCGCGGCAAATTAAGGGCTATCAGTTTCAATCTAAAACCTCACTATTTTGATCGTTCCTGTAATATTCAGGGCTTCTTTAGCAGCTTGAATATTGTTGTTTAAATCAGTTAATTTCTGCTGTGCGGCAGCATCTTCGTCCTGATTGGTTGCACCGTTTTCCTCGCGGTCATATTTAAGATGATCAAGTTTTGATTTTGCGCGACCTCGTAGTGCCAGATTATTAGCAAGATTTAATTGCTCTTCATCAAAGTCGATCTCTTCGATATTTAAACCGATAGATTGCAACGCAGTAAAATTTATCAATTCATCACAAAAACCATAAATAATTTTGTTATGACGATATCCATTCTTTTCAATCTTATATTTTTTCTTAATTTCGCTGACTTCTAAGCGATAGTCGCTTTTAGGCGTGGGCGTTAGCTTGAAGGTGTGCATCGGGTTTCGCCTGTTTAATTTGTGCGTTCATTTGAACAAGAAATAAAAATATAGGCCCTAAACAATAAAGAAAGGCTCTTAGCATCTCTGCCGAGACCTTTTTTAGGTAATGGTACCATAAAATATTGTGCAGGTGTAACCGATCATCTTTCTATTTAAGATCTATAGCCAGTTAATGGTAACGGCAGCCAAAACCCAATCAGGTCTTATTGTATTCCGCTATCGGTCAGGTGGCGGATCAAATTTTCATATTGCGCCCACTGCTCCCCTGCTCCGGATTGATGAAAAACGACTAGGCCGTTTGCATCCAAGATATATGTGGTTGGATATGCCAAGGCCAAGCGGCGGTCGGCCAGTAACGTTCCATTTGCAAGACGAAATGATTTATCACCCCGTCCTTTATGGCCGGAATCGTAAAGCGGCATTACAAACTTGCGTTTTTCCATCCAGCGCTGCGACTTTTCAATTGATTCTCGGCCCTGCACCAAAACAAATGAGATAGCGTCATCATTCTTAATGGCGTTATAAAGTTTTTGCAGGTCTGCAAATTCGGTTTGGCATGGCGGACACCAGCTACCCCAAAAATGTAAAAATACAGGTTTCCCCCGCAAATCTGAAAGCATAATCGGACGATTGTTCGGCGAAGTCAGGGCAAGATCGGGAAACCGCTGAGCGCGACCTATGCCTACGGG
Organism: Rhodospirillaceae bacterium; assembly: GCA_029883045.1. Lineage (GTDB taxonomy): Bacteria > Pseudomonadota > Alphaproteobacteria > Rhodospirillales > Magnetovibrionaceae > DAOVVL01. The sequence goes on along the minus strand of JAOUJU010000002.1, from coordinate 2,943 downwards.
CGCATTGGCAACGGCGTTACCATCCAGATGCAACCTCCACGATGAAGTCCACTGCGTTTCATCAAATACCACCTGATCATCGACAGCATAAAGCTGACATGTCTGTTCGGTGTACTGGCGGCATGAATTAAGCGCATCAAGTTCGGTTAATTCTTTAGTGTCTCCGCCCGATACCCATGCCCAGACTCCGCCGGGTGCAATAGCAAAGGCGCGAGGCAACGGAGCTGAGGTAAATTTAAGGTAATCGGCACGGCCCGCATCACCGATATGTGGAATCTGATTGCCATCACCAAGGCTCGCGGCATGTGATGGAACCGAAAGGTTCGCCAACATGATTACAAGCATCACAGCAAATGAGAATAAATATGATTGTTTAATCATTCCAATTTTTAATCCAACATCCTGATGATAATTACACCTATTACCATACTACAAGTTACTGGCACCATTGGGTAATACCCCACTAATTTACTCATATAATAATCAATTAAATCAATGGGTTGGTTGCATTTATTAGAGAGTTGTTATATAATGATAGTCTAATATATAGGGAGCAAGATCATGCTTAAGATTATCTCAGGGTTTTTAGCCGGAATCGTAGTATTCGCCATTGCGGCATGGCAATTAGGCGGCAGCTTGATGCTTACGGAGTATCCGAGCCCGTACGGACTAGAAGAAACAGCAGCCCGAATTCAACACAATATCAAGGATGCTGGATGGTCGCTGTCTGGGTTACGTAGCCCCTCCAATACCATCCGCAAGCTGGGTGCAACTGTACCCAACACACTGTTGATCGAAGCATGTAATCCCGATTATTCAAAACCGATCATCAAGGATCGTGACACGCGTATATTATCCATCCTGATGCCGTGCACAATTACGGTATACGAAGGCGATGATGACAAGGTGTACATCGGCATTATGAATTCTGGCCTGATGGGACAATTATTTGGTCGCATGGTCGCTGGAGTAATGGCGCAAGTTGCCGCAGATCAACAAAAATTTATTACTTTTGATCCAAACAAACCGGCACCTGAATTGATTCGTCCCGCTGCTAAGACCGGTGGTTCCGGTTCGGGCGGCGTTCAGGACCTTGGGGGTTGCTGAGCATCCGCTGTTAATCCAGAACGAATCTGACATGAACAAGCAAAGGGGATTACTATGATTTGGTTTAATAAAACAACTTGCCCTAACGCGGTAACACACGCCGTGTTCGGCATCGCGCTTGCCCTGAGCCTGATCATGGCATCAACCTCGACCGTTCAAGCGGCAGAAGATCAGGTTGCTGGCAATCAAACTGCCAACAGCACACCAAGCACAACCGAAAGCAGCGAATCAACCGCTGACCACACAAAATTCAAAGAGCTAAAAGGGCCGTTCGCTACTGGACCAGAAGTTACCAAGGCGTGCCTACAATGCCATACCGAGGCATCCAAGCAAATTCATAAAACCAAGCATTGGAACTGGGATGTTGTGAATCCGGCCACCGGACGCAAACTGGGCAAAAAGAACGTCATCAATAACTTTTGCGGTTCGGTTGTGTCGAATGAATCTCGTTGCACCAGTTGCCATATAGGTTACGGCTGGGAAAACGATAAATTTGATTTTGCTAAACAGGAAAATGTTGACTGTCTAGTGTGCCATGACAGCACTACCAAATATCGTAAATTTCCAGCAGGTGCTGGCCACCCTGCTTACGAACCACGCGAATGGCCAGCCAAGAGCGGCAAGTTCATTAAACCCGTTGACTTGGCAATGGTTGCGCAAAATGTTGGGCCCACCGGGCGCAAAAATTGCGGCGTCTGTCATTTCCTTGGCGGTGGTGGTAATGCGGTCAAACATGGTGATTTGGATCTATCGTTGATGAATCCTGGACCATATCTTGATGTGCACATGAGCCCAAAAAACCTAGATGGCTCAAAAGGTCTAGATTTTTCCTGCTCTAAATGTCACGGCGGCGACAAGCACCTAGTACAGGGCAGTCGTTATGCAGTTAACGCTAAGGACACCAGCGGAATTGATATTCCGGGACGCACTGACGGCAACCGGGCAACTTGTGAATCGTGCCATGGTTCGGTTCCCCATCCAGACACAGCCAACAAAAAATTAAACGACCACACCGATGTGCTGGCTTGTCAAACCTGTCATATTCCGGAATTTGCCCGAGGCGGTTTCGCCACCAAGACGTGGTGGGATTGGTCTACCGCTGGCAAATTGACGGACAAAGGTGATCCTTTAAAAATCAACAATGCCGCGGGTGAGCAAATTTATAACGGCATGAAGGGTGATTTTAAATGGGGCAAGAATGTCATTCCTGAATACCGTTGGTTTGATGGCACCGTAAAATATACCCTGTTTGGTGACGAGGTCACCGGCGAGGAAATGGTGCCTATTAATAAATACGGAGGAAGTGCAAATGATCCGAACTCGCGCATCTGGCCGTTCAAGGTTATGCGCGGCAAGCAGGTCTTTGACAAAGGCAATAAAACGCTAGGGGTATTGCACACCTTCGGTGCCGATGACAGCGCGTTCTGGGGTAACTACGACTGGGACAAAGCACTGGAAACCGGCATGAAAGCAGCGGGCAGTAGCTATAGCGGCGAATACGGCTTCGTTGAAACTGAAATGGCGTGGCCGCAAACACACATGGTCGCACCCAAGGAAGATGCGGTCGCCTGTGAATCTTGTCACAGCGCCAACAGCCGCCTGAAAGATGTACCAGGTCTGTATATTCCTGGCCTCAATCGCTTCGGGTTACTTGACACTATTGGCTGGTTGATTGCCGGGCTGTCGCTTGTTGGCGTGCTTGGACACGGCGCGCTACGTTATTACACACACCGTAAGGAGGGCTAACTCATGCAAAGGATATATATCTTCAAGCGCTTCGAGCGGTTCTGGCACTGGTCGCAGGCTCTATTGATTATCACCATGATGGTGACCGGG